>JASMJM010000135.1 GCA_030749725.1 Pseudomonadales bacterium
ATTGCCGCCAGTGCCACCTGGGCCTTGAATTTCGGGCTGTGGTTTCTACGTGGTCTTTTCATTGCTGTGCTCCTGGGCTCTTGCCCATTATGCGCAGATCAACCACTTATCCAAGTGTCCGATTTTCCCGCACCACCTCTCCTGATTTAACATGTGCACCTCCTGCAAGGTGCAGATTAATGGAAAGGGGGGTCAGTTTTCAGTTGCCGAGGGGGGGCAGTTTTACATTGCCGCTAACACATTAGCCTTGCGCCCGATTATAATGTGTCGCGGCCCGCTCCAGTCCTCTCAAACCTGACGAGTGGCGCATATGACTAGCGGAGCCACACTTCCCCTCTGAAGACACCAGCAGGGATGCAGCCAAGAGCACAGTACATGGGCCATACCCAAGCGATGGATAAAGGCGAGTTGCTGCAACAACTCAAGATCGACCGCGAAGCCCCCAGCGGGTCGAAGTGGATGCGTTGGTTCTTATTCCTCCCAGCCGCTGCCCTACTCGCCGGTGGTTGGTTTTATTGGTCAGCATCCGGTGATTTGCTGGTCACCACCGCCCTGGCCCAACCGGTCGAGGCCGTCAGTTCGAGCAGTGATTCCAGCGTTCTGGACGCGTCCGGCTACATCACGGCTCGACGAATCGCGACCGTATCGCCGAAGCTCGCCGGTCGCGTCGTGGAGATCCTGGTTGAGGAGGGAATGTCCGTAGACGAAGGCCAAATCCTGGCGCGACTCGACACGACCACGGCAGACCGTAGTCTGGCATGGTCGGAATCCCAGGTCGTGGCGGCTCGAGCCGTTCTCCGCGAGATAAAGGTGCAGCTCAAGGAAGCTGAGCTCACCCTGAACCGAACCCACGATCTGGTCTCCAAAACCATGGCCAGTCAGGCTGACCTCGACAATGCCGTCATGGGGGTCGACTTACTTCGGGCGCGACTGCAAAGCCAGGCAAGCCAGATCCAAGTAGCCAAGCGGCGCGTCGATATAGAGCGTCAGCGGGTCATCGACCATGAGATCACGGCGCCCTTTGCCGGTGTGGTGATCGCAAAGGCGGCTCAGGTAGGCGAGATCATCTCCCCAGTCACAGGCGGCGGCAACACCAATATCGGCGTTTGCACCGTCGTCGACATGGACTCACTGGAGGTGGAGGTGGATGTTAACGAGTCCTATATCAATCGGGTCACTCCTGATCAATCGGTCTCTGTCATGCTCAACGCGTATCCTGGCTGGGAGATACCTGCATCCGTGATCGCCATTATCCCGACGGCGGATCGTTCCAAAGCCACGGTGAGCGTTCGTATCCGACTGCTCGAGAAGGATGCCAGAATCCTGCCGGATATGGGAGTCAAAGTGTCCTTTTTGATGGAACCGACCGCTGATGTAGTAGAACCGACATCGCAACAGATCGCCGGCGTCCTAGTGCCTTCAAAGGCGATCCATCGAGACGACAGAGGGCAGTCGTTTGCGTTCGTGGTCGTCGATGCCGTGGTGCAACGGCGTGCCGTACGCGTTGGCGACAGGAGCGGCAAACGCAAACGTGTGACCGATGGCCTGGCGGCTGGGGAGCGTGTGGTCACCAATCTCGATCCGACTCTGGTGGCCTCGTTGCGAAACGGGATAACGATTTCCGAGCAGTAGCTGAGCGGACCGGCCTGGACCGATATCAACAAACGTGAAACGGGTGGACAGATGAATAACAACGACAAGACCCTAGTGAAGCTGGATGGTCTGAGCAAGCAGTACACCAGAGGCAAGATCACTGTTGAGGTCCTGGATGGCCTCCATCTCAGTGTCGATCGGGGCGACTTTCTTGCCCTCATGGGTCCCTCCGGTTCCGGAAAATCAACGCTCCTCAATCTTATCGGTGGGCTCGATCAACCAACGTCGGGCAGCATCGAGATCGCCGGCCAGCGCGTTGACAATCTGTCGGCCAGCGAACTGGCGAGTTGGCGCGCCACCCATATTGGATTCGTCTTTCAGTTCTACAATCTACTCCCGGTCCTGACGGCCCATCGGAACATCGAGCTGCCGCTGCTGCTGACCCATCTGTCCCGCAAGCAGCGAAAACAGCATGTCGAAGCGGTGCTCGAAATTGTCGGGCTGGCCGATCGGGCTCATCATCGACCGGCAGAGCTATCAGGCGGCGAACAGCAACGGGTGGCAATCGCGCGGGCGGTGGTATCCGACGCGACGCTTCTGGTCTGCGACGAACCGACAGGTGACCTGGATCGCGACACTGCAGATGAGATTCTGGAGTTGCTCGGGCTGCTCAACAGGGATCACGACAAGACCGTCATTATGGTTACTCACGATCCCAAGGCAGCCGAGCACGCCAGCCACACACTGCACCTGGACAAGGGCACATTGGTGACCGGGGAGGAACTGGCGTGAAGTATTTGATTCTGCTCTGGGCAGGACTCGCCCGTCGCAAGGTCCGCACTACGTTGACGCTGCTGTCGGTGATCGTCGCTTTCCTGCTCTTCGGGACCCTGCGCTCAGTGGTAGACGCATTCAATATCGGTGTGGAAATTGCCGGTGCTGATCGGCTGATAACTTCCGGCAAGTATTCCATTATCGAGCTGTTACCGATCAGTTATCTGAACCGTATCGAGTCGATCGAAGGCGTCGAGAGCATTACCCACCAGACCTGGTTCGGCGGTACCTATAAGGACCCCACCAATTTTTTCCCAAGGTGGCCGGTGGATATCGATCGTCATCTCACGGTGTTCCCCGAACTAATCGTTCCGCCAGAGGTCGTCCAGGCCTTCAAGAGGAATCGGCAGGCCGCCATCGCCGGACGTGACCTGGCGGAACAGTACGGTTGGAAGGTGGGGGACCGAATCCCGATCATCGCGGATATCTGGCCTCAAGCAAGAGGTGGCGCCTGGGAGTTCGATCTGATCGGGACCTTCGACACTACGCTGGAGGGTTCGCCGACGTTGGAGTTTTGGATGAACTATGACTACTTCGATGAGGCGCGGGCTTTTGCCCAGGGCTTGGTCGGTTGGTTCACAGTAAAGGTGGCCAAGGGTACTGAGGCGCAAGACGTGGCGCGCAACATCGATGCCATGTTCGCTAACTCCAGCAACGAAACCAAGACCTCCACCGAAAAGCAATTCACGCTCTCCTTCGCCAAACAGATGGGTGATATTGGCCTCATCATGACCGGCATTCTGGCAGCCGTGTTCTTTACCATCGTGCTGCTCACCGGCAACACCATGGCGCAGTCGATACGCGAACGCGTGCCGGAATTGGCTGTGCTGAAGACGCTTGGCTATACCAACGGCGGCGTGCTGGCGCTGGTGATTGCGGAGTCGACACTGTTGACGGCGGTGGGTGGCGCCATCGGTTTGGGATTGTCGACGCTCCTCGTCACCACCATGGGGGATGCGCTTGCCTCATTCGTGCCCGGCATCACCAACTCGGTGCAGAATATCGCCCTTGGTTTTGCGGTCGCCGTATTACTCGGGCTGGTTGTTGGTTTCGTCCCCGCGCTTCGAGCTATGCGGCTTCGAATCGTCGATGCCATGCGAGGATAGCGCCATGTTCAATTGGGTTACTCAGATCGTCGCCATCACCGTCATGAATCTCAGGTCCATCCCGGCCCGCTGGGGATCGAGTTCGGTTATCATCGTTGGCATCGGCGGCGTGGTGGCGGTGCTGGTGGCGCTCCTAGCTCTCGCCAACGGTTTTGAAGCAACCATGGCCAATACGGGCCGTGATGACCGGGCTGTCGTGATGCGCGGTGGCGCCACTTCGGAATTGACGAGTACCATTGACGTCCGTCTTGCCGATTACATATCGGCCATGGACGGGATCTCTAAACGTGACGGAAAAGCTCTGGCGTCAGCGGAGTTCTTTGGTGTCGTGGACGTCCCCAAGCAGGGCGCGGAACCGGGTATGACAGCGAATCTACCGATGCGCGGCCTCACGGCGCTGGGCGTGTCGATGCGTGATCAGTTCCAAATCATCGAAGGCAGGATGTTCGAAGGGGGCAAACGTGAACTCGTTGCCGGTCGAGCCGCAGCCACCCAATTCGCCAACCTACGCGTTGGCGACCGTATCGCCTTCCGTGACAACGATTGGGCCGTCGTCGGCATCTTCAGCAGCGAGGGCGACGCCAATGAATCGGAAGTCTGGGCCGATGCCCCAGTGGTGCAATCGGTGTTTCGTGGGGAGGGTGTTTACACCTCCATGCGCATGCAATTTGACGATCCGAGTTCACTGGATGCATACAAGCAGGAAATCGAAGACAGCCCACGGCTTGATCTCATCGTTCAACCGGAATCGGAGTATTACGCTGCCCAGTCCGCAGGACTCACATCTCTAATCACGCAATTCGGCTATTCGGTCGCAATTATCATGGCCATCGGCGCCATTTTCGGGGCCCTCAACACCATGTACACGGCGGTTTCGTCCCGCAATGTGGAGATTGCGACGCTACGGGCCCTCGGCTTTAGCAGCGGACCCGTGGTCATGTCGGTGATGGTCGAGGCATTGATACTGGCACTACTGGGCGGTCTGATCGGTGGGCTGATCGCATGGGCCGTATTCAGTGGCGCGACCGTGTCCACGCTGAATAACAGCTCATTCAGCCAGGTATCGTTCGATTTTCAGGTGTCCGGCGAGTTGTTGATTCAGGGCGTTGTTTGGGCGTGTTTGATCGGCGTGATCGGTGGCATTTTTCCCGCCATCAGGGCAGCACGACTCCCGATCTCAGTGGCACTAAGGGGACTGTAGCGCACCGCGGCTCTGCGCAACTCGGCGTGCGTCAGTGAGCTCAATTGAGAGCAATTGAGCTGATAAACTCTCTGTCTATAGCTTCTCCCATTACTCTTCACTCGGCGTAGTTAGATAACGGATGATATGTCACAACGGCCAGCATTCATGGTTTGACGGCGTGACCACAATCATGCTGTAGTGTCTCAACTTTGTATCTACTGGAGTGCAATCTTGAACGATCTAGTTCCCATCGATATCAGTGCGAGCGGTGTGGCGGATGTCCGTCTTAACCGGCCCGAAAAGTACAATGCCCTTTCCTCAGAGATGTTCGATGCCATCTCAGCGGCCGGCGAATCCCTTATCGACGACAGTTCGGTTCGTGCCGTCGTCCTGTCGGGTAACGGGCGCGGATTCTGCGCCGGTCTGGACTTCTCCGGGTTCCGCAATATGGCAGGCGAAACCGAACGCAGGCCGGTAGCGGGCCAGGTGCCTCCCAGCAACCGACCGGAGAACTCAGCGCAGCGCCCGGGGATGGTGTGGAAAGATGTGCCGGTACCGGTCATCGCCGCCGTTCACGGAGTGGCATTCGGCGGCGGCTTCCAGATCGCCATGGGAGCGGATATCCGTATCGCGGCACCCGATGCCAAATTCTCAGTCATGGAAATCAAGTGGGGACTGATCCCCGACTGCAGCATATCTCAGACGTTGCGCGATCTGGTCCGTCTCGATATCGCCAAGGAGCTGACCTTTACCGGCCGTATCTTTGAGGGGCCCGAGGCAGCCGAACTGGGAGTCGTGACGCGCGTGAGCGATTCGCCGCTCGAAACCGCCATGGAAATGGCCGAGACGATCGCCACAAAATCACCGGGGGCTATCCGCTTATGCAAACAACTATTTGAAGCGAGCTGGCGCGCCGAGCGTGCCACAGGGCTCAAACTCGAAGCCAAGCTGCAGGGCCAATTGATCGGATCAGCGAACCAGGTAGAGGCGGTGAAGGCCAATTTCGAGGAGCGCCCAGCCAAGTTCGCAAATCCTGATTGATTCAGAAGCGGGGCGAATCCGGCAAGGGTAGATAAGTATCCCTGCCACTGCCTTCAGCCGAGAGCAGCCCAACGATTGGGGCGCCAACCTGAATCCCGTGTCAGCCGTCAGGATATTGGTCCTCTGACAGAGGTCCGGCGTAAGGCTCAAACTCATAGCGACAAGGTTGCTCCATCAGTCTCGGATCGTTCTGATTCCTCAGAACCGACAACAGTCTCTCCTCCAGCGACTGGCGCACGTTGGCATAAGCGGGGTCGTAAGCTACGTTGTTCATATAATCGGGATCTTCGTTTAGATCGTACAGCTCTTCACGGGGTCGCTTGCCAAACGCCAGCTCGTAAAGCGGTTCCACATCCTGTTCTTGCCGGTGATGAATCATCCAGGCTTTGGTCGGGCTGGCATCCAGGTCCGGGTAGGCGACCATGGTCCGATAGGCCAGATCTTCATAGTCGGGTGCAGGCGTCGCAGGATCGTCCAATCCCTTCGGATCTCCCATCGGCCATCGGTCCGGTTCGAAATTGATGATGTAGAGAAAATCCTTGGTACGCAGGGATCTCTGCGGGTATGGCAACATGCCCTCGCGAGCGATGTGAACGTGTCGTTCACGTCCAGTCACCACAAAGTCCCGCGCAGCATCCACCTGCCCACTCACCTCACTCGTTAGCAGCGGCATGATGCTCTTGGCAGTCATGCTTGGCGGTATATCGATGCCACCCGCGTCGCAAAAGGTCGGCGCAAGATCCATGAGGTTCACAAAATCGTCGACCTCGCGCCCCGCTTTGATCTTTCCGGGCCAGCGCGCTGCCAGCGCCACCTCACATCCGATATCATAAAGATTGCACTTGGCCCGCGGCATACCGGGAATGCCGTGATCGCCGCTTACGACAAAGAGTGTATTGTCCAATTCGCCCGTAGCGGTCAGTTCTTCCAGAAGAATACCGATGCCGTAATCAACGGCTAGACACTCGCCCAGGTAGTCGGCAGTGTCTTCGCGTACTTCGTGCACATCGGGTAGGAACTCCGGCAACCTGCCCTCGAGCGAATCCGGCTCGATGCCCCACAGCGCCTTGCCGGAACCACGCTCCCAGGTACGATGCGTGTTGGTGGGTCCCCACCAGTAGCAGAAGGGTTGCTCATCGGGCCGCGCGTCCAGAAAGGCACGGAAATTCTGCCGGGTCTCGTCATAGAGCACGTTCTTAGCCGCTTCGATACCCAGTTCCGGCGCATTCGCCGTCACCCAATGGGAAAACTGGTTGAAGTCGTATCCGGCTGGTTGGTAGCGCGTACGCTTGGCACCAATCGGTGCATTAGCAGTTCGCCCCGGGCTCCAGACCTTGTACTGGTAGCCGATGAAATAGCCTCCCTTGGATTCCAGCTCCATTGGATACGTCGGTATGGTCTCATCCCATACAGCACCGACGAGGATTGCCCCGAGGCCCGTCTGCCAGAAGTACTGTCCCGACAAGATGGAACTGCGGCAAGGGGTACAGGTTGGAGCCGGTACCAATGCATTCTTAAGCAGGACCCCTTCGTGAGCAACGCGATCGAAGTTTGGTGTCTCGAGTAGTTCGCAGAGAGAAGAAGGGCCCTCATGCTTTGCATAAACGTGCGCATAACGACCCCAGTCATCGGCAAATGCAAAGACGATATTTGGCTTCATACGTGCGGCTCGATCGCTGAACGGTAGAGAATTCGTTTGCCTTCGAGTTTATGCGAGATAGTCAGTAATGGAAACGGCCAATGTGTAATCCCTCCTGGCCCCGGTCACTGGAGTAACCCGACGATAATGATGAGGCGATGCTCGGGGACAGTGCAGGGGTTCATGCCAGCCATCGGTCTAAGCTGAGTTGATGCCAGGTATTGCTTCTGCTATGTAGTGTACAGCTTGAGAAAGCTCCAACCGCGCCTCATGTTCCAGCTTCAAGATCTCCGAGAAGTACATGAATTTGATATCGGAAATCTCTTCCGGATTGAAGTCAAATGGCCCATTGCAGTGAGCTCGGAAAATCGCCGAGTATTCATTTTCAGTGGCATAACGAAACAGGAATTTCCCAAGGAACTCGACTTCAACACTCACACCAAGTTCCTCAATTGTCTCCCGAATTGCGGTCTCCGTATACGTGTCGCCCGAACTGACATGTCCGCTTGTTGAAGTTACCCAGGCACCTGGACAAGTGTCTTTGGTCATACTTCTCTTCTGCCATAGAACCTGTCCCTCGTCATTGTAGATTAGCACGAACACGGAGCGGTGAATTATCTGTGGATTGGAATTACATTCCATTCTTGAAGCCTGACCGACGACCTCGTCGTCTTCATTGACGACATCGAAAATCTCGTCCAGATCGTCAGTCGTGTCTTCGTTGTGTGTTTTCATTTTCGATCTGTTCAATCTATCTTGCCGTTTTGGATCAAGCGCCCGCACTAATCCAGTGTAATGTATGGCAGCAAATCCGAGCGAATATTGTCTATGGGCAATCCATTATCCAGTAATACTTTGGCAGTGGCCTGTACCATGGCCGGTCCACCACTGATATACGCCAAATGGTTAGAGAGATCCGATACCTCGGTGACGACAGCATCGGCAAGCAGACCTGTTGCACCATCCCATGTGGGTGATTCTTCGGGTTCACTCAACACCGGCGTATAACTGAATAACGGGAACTTGCTAGTCCACTTTACGCATAAGTCATGGAGATATAGATCATCGGGTGCGACGATTCCCCAATACAGGGAAATCGGTTTGCTGATCTCACCATCAAACAGGAACTCCAGCAGGCTCTTCATCTGGGTGATGCCCGTTGAAGCCGCGAGTAACAACAGCGGCTGGTCTGGTACATGATCGATGATACAGTCTCCCTTCGGCGCGTTTATTTCGAAGCAACCAGGCTTTCGTATTAAATCCTCGATTTGGCTGGAGTCGTCCGACCCGGGTGTTGGTCGAATATGCAATTCCAGATGCTCGGCGTTGGCAGGGGCACAGGCGATTGAGAAAGGACAGTGTTTGCCTGAGGGTAGGATGATTTCCAGGTATTGACCGGCTTTGAATTCCAGCCGCCCCCCACTTTCAACCGTTAGCCACACCCTCGACGTGTCATGATTGAGTGGGGTGAGACGATCTACGGAACATCGGTATATCTTCGGATCTTGTTTGGTATTCATAGCACCATCGCACGAACCCATCAATTCTTCAATACTACTGTTGGGTACCGCGATTGCATCTAGTAAGTTCAAGTCTGAATTGCGTGTGAGCTGATTATTGCTGGTATGCGCAGCCCACATCTCCGGTGTTGGCCGCGTCCTGAAGTGTTGCTGCTATCTACGATTTGTTGATAACGGTCTCGGCAAAATGTTCCAATCCCTGACGGATATCATCCTTGTCTCTGCCCGGTGGTGCCACGGTCAGTCGCATGACACCCCTGTCCTCCATCTCCTTTATGCCATCGGGCGTCATGTTGGGGGTACCGGTGGTGATTTCCACTTCATCCGGATTACGATCGATCGCCGCGCACTCCTTTCTCAACGTTGCGATCAGTTCATCCAGTCGATCTATTCGGCCCGGAAAAAAACCATCGCCGAATCGAGCGGCGCGTCTTGCAGCAGCGGGCACGTGACCGCCGATGATGATGGGTATACCGGACGCTTGAACCGGTTTTGGATTCGACTCCACCTCAGGCCAATTGAAGTGCTCGCCGTCAAACGTGGATGGCCCAGCTTTCCAGAGATCCCGTATGGCCCGGATACTCTCTTCGGTTCGCGCCACGCGATGTTTGAACGGAACCCCGAGAGCGTTGAATTCCTCCTCCAACCAACCGATTCCCACACCCAGCATGGCACGACCACCGGACAGAGAATCCAAGGTTGCGAACTCCTTGGCGACATAGGCGGGATGCCGCTGGGGTAGGATCAACACCCCGGTAGAGAGCTTGATCGTTGTCGTTACGGCGGCCACAAAACTCATCCACAGGAGAGGATCTGGCATTGGGGTTTCATCGGGGCCGCGCAGTCGTCCCGATCGGTGGTACGGATAAACTGACTGATATCCTTTTGGTACCAGCACGTGCTCGACCGTCCAGAGCGAATCAAAGCCAACTTCCTCAGCGGCCTTTGCCAATTCTGCAGCATGTTCCGGTAACCCGAAGTACCCCGTATTGGCGTACATGATCCCAAACTTCATAGGGCTTCCCCTTATTACTCTTGTCGCTACAACTTAGTCAGAAAAGGTTCGAGCAAATGGGCAACCATTCAGCAGAGGTCCTGCACTTGAGCAGCTTCTTCTCGGATCATTTCCGGTGCACCCAACATCTGGCGGTTAAATCCGATCCGTTTGAACCAATAATGCAGTCCGAGCAGATCGGTGAACCCCATGCCTCCGTGAACTTCCGTCGCCGTCTTGCTGACCGACCTGCCAACCTCGGATAGATGGGCTTTGCTATGGCAGGCGGTGAGCCGCGCTTCCTCGGGAAGCTGATCCAGCGCATAGCCCGCATACCAGATCATGGCACGACAAGGCTCCAGATCTGCAACCATCTGGGCACACATATGTTTGACCGCCTGAAACGAGCCGATGGGTCGGTTGAACTGCTCCCGTACTTTAGCGTACGCAACCGACTGGTCGATCATATTCTGGGCTGCACCAAGCGTGTCCGCAGCCAGCATCACTCGACCCGCATCCAGCACCCTAAAGTATACGTTAGGATCCTCGCTGATTAATTCAGCCGGTGTATTCTTGAATACCAGTTCTCCGGTGCGGCGTGTTTTTTCAACCGTGGTCAGCGCCTTTCTGCTGAGACCGTCTGCCGCAGAACTGACCAGCAGTATCTTCTTATCACTGGTGGCAACCAGAACATAATCCGCCAGATAATCGATGACGAACAGCGCCTTTCCGTTCAGTCTTGCACCATCCCACTCAAACCCGGCATCAGCTCTTGCACCGACCGCTTCACCGAATGCCACCCCAACGGTGCTGTCGCCCGCCGCGATGGCGCGCAGCAGATCCTCCTGATTGCCACCCTCAATCAAAGCAACCGGGGCCATGACCACGGAGCCAAGAAATGGCGCGGGGGTGACATGGTAGCCCAACGCCTCAGCCACGATAGCGGCATCCAGACAGCCAAGACCCACGCCACCGGCAGACTCCGGAATAATGAGACCTGGAACACCAAGCTCGATCAAACCCTGCCAGATGTCATCGCCATCGTCACCATCGGTCACGAATTTTCGCACCCGGTCCAGGGGCACCCGATCGTCCAGAAACCTGTTCACACTGTCCTGCAGTAACGTTTGCTCTTCAGATAATCCAAATTCCATAACCACACCTACTTCTTTTCGACTTTAGGTTCGCGGGGCATATCCAGGCCACGCTCACTGATGATGTTCTTCTGAATCTGATTGGTACCGCCGCCGATGACCAGACCGAGGAAGTACATATACTGGTACTGCCACATACCGCCCCCTCGAAGATAGGGGTTGTCACCGAAGGCGAGCCCCAATTCCCCCATCGCATCGATCGCCAGCCCCTCCAACTCATGACGCAGTTCAGTTCCCTGCATTTTCACGATCATGCCCGCCAGCTTGGTATCCTGCTTCTTGTTGATCCGGGCCGAGAAGATTCGCATCTCATTGAACTGAGCCGCCATCGCCCGCCCCTGAATCCGCATCAGCCGATCCCGATATGCCGGAATGTCAATCAGACGCTGCCCGTTGATCGTCTCATCCTTCATCAGCGAGACGAGCGCATTGAACCGCGTCAAGGTCGCATCCGGACTCGCCAGAGATCCCCTCTCATGCCCCAAGATAGCATTGGCAACCACCCAACCCTGACCGCGCTTGCCTACAATCTGATCCTGCGGTACCCGTACGTCCGTGAAGAACACCTCGTTGAAATTGGCGTTGCCGGTCATATCTACCAGCGGCTTGATTTCGATCCCCGGCGTGTCCATGCGAAACAACAGAAACGAAATGCCCTGATGCTTCGGCGCCTCCGGTTCCGAACGCACCAAACAGAAGATCCAGTGAGCCGTCTGTGCCGTGCTGGTCCAGATCTTCTGACCATTCACCACCCACTCATCACCATCCAGCACCGCACTGGTCGTCAGGCTGGCCAAATCACTACCGGCATTCGGTTCCGAATACCCCTGACACCAAACCAACTCGCCCCGAAGGGTAGGCCCAACAAACTGCTTCTTCTGCTCCTCGGTACCCATCTCCAGCAGCGTCGGAACCAGCATAGAAATCCCCTGCCCTCCCATCCCCGGACTCACCTGGGACTTGGCAAACTCCTCAGCAATAATACGCGCCTGCAGAATATCCGGTTCCGCACCATAGCCACCATATTCCTTCGGAATAGTGCGAGCGGCATACCCATTCTCTATCAATATCTTCTGCCACTCGATCGGCCTCGGAACCTTACCCCGATACTTCTCCAAAAACGTATGAACCTCCTCCCGAAACTGCTCATACCCCTCACCATAAGAAAGATCCATCCACTACCTCCTGACCCAACTGAATTGCATTAGCCCGGACTATATAAACTATTCAAATCACGAGCAACGGCACAGAACGCAGAACTCATCAAAGATTGATTTTCATCAGTTTTCTAGCAGATACCACCCTTGTGAGCAGTACGCGGAGGGGATACGACTAACGGGATGGAGTCCTCGTCTGCGTCAGGCAAATTGCCGATACCATAACTGCGAGAACTACGGCGAGGGCGTACCAGTTCCGAGACAGTCCCGGATGCGTTCGCCAGAATTGCTACAACTCACCAACTGATTCTCATCAGCATACCAGCAGATCCCACCACTGCGAGCCGCTGCTTCTTGGGCTCACGTTTCAGATACCACCACTGCACGCGGCGCGGAGAGGGGCAACTGCTTGTTGAACCCAACTTGCAGAAACCACCACTGCAAGCGGTGCGGAGAGGGGGTAACACTTCCTAGACCGTCCGGTGGCAGGGATGCCACCGCGAGCCTACATGGATGTACTCGCCGCGTGTCGTGGAAGTGTTACCCCCTCTTCGCACCGCGTATTACGACATCTGAACTTTCAGGTCCGACCAAACATGAAAAACCCATCGTCCCAACAGCTCTCCCGATGGTCGGATATCAACGACGTTGGCTGTTCAACTTGTCGTGAAACTCCCAAACCCCCGGCAACAGATCCTTCCCAGCCAACGCCTTACCATCCTTAAATTCCATATACCGACGAGATTTTTCCGTATACGCCTTCCACTTAGGCAATCCCTTAGCATTGGGATCCCCCCTGCTTGGCAAATGCCACCCAATAATCCGACATCAAGTCAGACAGTGCGACATCGTTAGCAGGAGCGTCCGGACGCAATCGAATCACATTGTTGAAAACATACAAGATCTCAGCGGCATGATATGCACCCAGTTCCTTCCCCGAGGGCCAGTGACTGAAGTAATACAGATATGCATCAGTATTGGTATTCGCCATCATCATCGCCCAAGTCTGCATCCCCCAGGTCGCGAACCCGTCTCTAAAAGCATTCAGGGCAGACCCTCTCAGATCGCTCGCCGGATAGAGGGTCAGGAATTCATCCGCCAGATCCCCGTAACGCTGCCTCACACCGCCGACATAACTCGCCTGATCCTTAGGAATACGACCCAGTACACCGAGGGTGGTACCTTCCTCGGCGTTAAAACCCACCATCAATGGAACCGCATTGTATTTACCGTCGCGAAAAACGTTGTAGATCTGATCGGGAAATATCCAGCCATCCTTGACCGGCCTGAATCGATGCGATTGAGATGCCAGCAACACCTTCTCTGAGGTCATGTTGCGTAGCTCCCGCAGGTATCCAGCCCCCACCGCAGACGCGAACTTGACCCCATTGCTTTCCGCGGTAACCTTCCCGGTTTTCAGCTCCAACATGGGTCCGAAGCTGGTGCCGCTTTCGCCGATGGCACGATGGAAAAGACCAGCAGCCAGTGGCGTCGACATCATGTGGTGAACGCTGAAGGACCCTGCCGATTCACCAAAAATAGTGACGTTGTTAGGATCTCCCCCAAAGGCACTGATGTTATCCCGGACCCATCTGAGGGCCATGACCTGATCAGAAGTGCCATAGTTACCCGAAGCACTATGGGGTGACTCCTTGCTGAGTTCAGGGTGAGTAAAGTATCCGAAAATACCCAACCGATAATTGATGGTAACCACAACCACACCCTTGCGTGCCAACTCCGTACCATCGTATGCGCCGGTTGATCCACTGCCCCGGGTCAGGCCGCCGCCATGGATCCAGACCATAACCGGCCGCTTGGTGTCCCCTGATGCTGTGCTCCAGACGTTCAGATAGAGACAGTCCTCACTCGTTGGGGCATTTGGGCTGGAGAAGAAGGAACCTTCCGGATAGATCGGTTGTGAACAATTCGGGCTGAAGCGGGTAGCCAGACGCACGGCTTTCCAACTGAGGGCCGGTTCGGCCGGTCGCCAACGCCAGTTGCCAACAGGCGGTATGGCGAAGGGGATACCTTTAAATACACGTACTTCACCGTTGGGCCCCGAAGTGTCGCCAAGAAGCCTACCCTGTGGAGTCTGCAGCGTTACCGGTTCGCCCTGGACTGACATCGTCGCCAGCAAAGTGATACCGATCATTATGTATCTGATCATCTTAGTCTCCCCTCCTTACACCAGAATGACGTCCTGCTTGATAACAATAACACGGCGACGATGCAACCGCTTTTCAGGTCATGCCATGACCGCACCCACCGTTCATCTGTGCCCCATGAAGAACCTGGCCCTCCTCCCCGAAATGATGACTTTGTCTGCCAACTGAAGTAGAGTCCTTGATTCACATGGCGCTCTTTGGACTGTGATATGACCGCAGACAGCACACCGGATATTGGCCTGGCAGCGCTGTTGCTGCGTCGAGCAGAACTCACACCGCACCGCAAGGCAGTGACGTTCGAAGGTACCACCAGAACCTTCGGTGGGCTGGCCGATCGTGCCCGCCGGATTGCCGGCGCACTGCTTGAAGGAGGCATCCAGGCAGGGGATCGGGTTGGTTATCTGGGCGTCAATCACAGCGCCTTTCTCGAGGCTCTCTATGGCACGGCCGCCATGGGAGGCGTTTTTGTGCCCCTTAACTTCCGCCTTACCGGGGATGAACTCACCTACATCGTCAATGACGCAGGCATCAAAACCCTGTTCGTCGATGACGCCCTGCACCCAACCATCGCCAAGGTGCGCAGCAATCTTTGCTGTTCCACCTATATAGATGTAGAGAGCCGACACGAAGATGTGGAGAGCCGGCATGAATCGGATGGCTTCCTTGAGGAGATCATCAAGGATTCCGAGCCGCTGATGGATCCGCACAACGCAGCCCAGGATGACGACCTTCTCATCATGTATACATCGGGCACCACCGGTTTACCCAAAGGTGCGGTACTGACACACGCTAACCTCTACTGGAATTTCGTCAACACCATGATGTCGTTCAACTTCCTCGAAGAGGACGTTACCCTGGTGGCGGCGCCCCTCTTTCATATTGGTGGGCTCAACGTGACCACCCTCGGGACCATCAATGTAGGCGGTCATGCGATCATCCATCGGTCCTTTGATCCGGGCCAGGCTCTCGCGGATATAGAAGGCTATAAGGTGACCACGATGTTCGGTGCACCTGCCATGTATCAGTTTATGGCCCTCAATGAAAATTGGCAGGCGACCGATCTGTCCTCTCTGCGCGGCTTGATCTGTGGGGCTGCTCCTGTGCCTGAGCCGCTAATAAAAGAATACAGTGAACGGGGCATTACGTTTTGTCAGGGCTATGGCATGACTGAACTCTCGCCGTTAGCGCTGATCCTGTCCGGCGAATTCAGTGCAGTAAAGATCGGTTCCACAGGTAAACCGGCGATGTTCACCGAAGTAAGAGTCGTCGATGAAGGTAACCGGCCGGTTGAGGCCGGAGCGCGGGGAGAAGTCGTGGTTCGAGGGCCTAACGTGATGAAAGGCTACTGGAATAATCCCGATGCAACCGCCGCGACTATCGATGCTGACGGATGGCTCCATTCAGGTGACATCGCCTATGTGGATGAAGAAGGTTTCTTCTATATCTGCGACCGCCTGAAAGATATGGTGATCTCCGGTGGCGAGAACGTCTATCCGGCCGAGGTCGAGAGCATTCTGGTTGGACATGATGCAATCGCAGAGGTCGCCGTGATCGGTGTTCCTGACGAGAAATGGGGGGAAGCGGTTACCGCAATCGCTGCGCTGCATGAAGGCAAGTCGCTATCGCTGGAGGAGTTGCGGGAATTTGCCACGGGTCATCTGGCTCGCTACAAGCTGCCCTTGCACCTTCACATCGTCGATGAGTTACCCAGAAACGCTGCCGGAAAAATTCTAAAATTCGAGCTGCGGGACAGATTTGAGTGATGCGATCTGCTGGCTCTCACCGACGGCAGCACGTGGCGTGACAAGGGCTACACTATCCCGTACACGGGTCCAGATGGGGATCGACTGATGGCTGATGACCATGGTAACGAAAAGAAGCTGGACACCGTTAGACTACAGACGATGTCACGGGCGTTCATGGGTTCCGCTACCCTGTTTGCCGCCATCGAGCTGAAGCTATTCACGGCAGTCTCAGAGGGCGACAATACCGTTCAGCGCTTCGCCAAGAAAGCCACTATCTCAGTCACCAACGCAGATCGTCTGATGACCATGTGTGCTGCCAGTGGACTGCTTGTCTGGCGTGATGACCACTATATTAATGCACCGGACGTACAACGATTCCTGGTCGAAGGTGAAGCACGGTACGCGGCGCCCTGGCTGCTGTTTACACGCAGCGGCTGGAATCGTTGGGGAGATCTTGCCAAGCAGCTACACAACGAGCAAGAGCCGCAAGTGATGGCAGCGTCCAAAACCATGTCGGTGGAGTATGCACAGCGTTACCACAAGGCGACAGCCAGCGTGGGTTTTGGTTCCGGCAGGCGATTCAGCAAACAGGTGGATCTCAGTCAACGAAGGAAGATCATGGATCTTGGCGGCGGTTCCGGCGCCTACTCCATCGTTGCTGTGCAGAATTATCCGCAACTGTCCGCTGTGGTATTCGACCTTCCACCGGTGGTCGAGGTGACGCGCGAATTCATCCGGCAACATGATGTTGAGGACCGGGTGACCACCATGGCGGGAAACTTTACCGAAGATGAACTTCCGGAAGGCTGCGACGTCGCCATCATGGCCAGCAATCTACCCATGTACAGCCGGCAGATCATTCAGGAGGTGATCCGGAAATCCTTTACTGCCCTGTTACCGGGTGGCGAGATGCATCTCGTCGGGGAGATGTTGGACGACGATCGCACCGGGCCCGCCGATGCGGCTATTTGGGGTCTGGCTGAAGTCATGTCGAACAGTACCGGCATCACCCATACCCGAGCGGACTGTGTCGAATATTTTCAGCATGCCGGATTCGACGACATCAGCGTCGACGACTTTATCCCCGACATCCTGGTGCGAGTCTGTGGCAGGAAACCAACCTGACGACAGGGATCCGCTATCTTCCGTTTGCTGTCCTGCTCAAAAACCTGAGCGTGATCGCGTTTAGGGCGGATTCGAGCAAATGGCTGCGAGTGGCTAGTCTTTCGGCAAGCAGGCTATAATCACGGCCACTCCCTCTGGCACAAGAATAATATGACCGAGGAAAGCACCAGTTCGCAGTTTGACGCTGCGTCCGCAGATTCGACGAAATCGATCGAAAGCAGTTCCCCAAGTGATTTCACCACCGGCCCGATTCACACCCACCTGATTCGGCTGACCGGTTACATGCTGCTCGGATTTGTTTCCATCATGACTGCGAGTCTGATGGAGACCGTGTACATAGGCATGATCGGGACGAACGAGCTTGCTGCTGTCAGTTTTACCTTTCCGCTGGTGATGATCCTGCAAGGTGTGGCGATGGGACTTAGCGTCGGTGCCTCGTCCATCGTTGCCAGGACCATGGGAACAGGGGATAGGGAAAAGGTTCGTCGCCTGATCACTCACTGCTTCATCCTGGTGATGGTCCTCATCCTCCTCTTTACCAGCATCGCATATGCGAATCTGGAATTCTTCTTCGAGCTGCTGGGCGCTCAGCCTCACATTCTGCCCCTCATCATTCGTTACATGGAAATCTGGCTGCTGGGTCTGCCCTTTTTTACCGTGGCACTGGTGGGTTCGACCCTGATGCGAGCAGCCGGTGATGCAGTGACCCCTGGGTATCTAATGACAGTTGGTTCGGCCCTTCACGTTATCATCGCGCCGTTTTTTATCTTCGGTATCGGCCCCGTGCCGGAAATGGGACTTGAGGGAGCTGCCATTGGATTCGTCCTGGCGAGAACGGTGAGTTTTTGCCTTTACTCCTACTTTATTGGATACAGAGACAAACTACTGATCGCGAGCTTAACCGGACTATGGTCTTCCACGCGGGACATCCTCCACGTTGGGTTGCCCGCCATCGCATCCAATCTGATCGGGCCGGTATCCATGGGGATCATCACGCGACTACTGGCTGCCCACGGAGCTGAGGTGGTTGCAGGCTATGGGGTCGCATCGAAAATCGAATCCATGGCCGTCATGCTGATCATCGCGCTCGGCATGAGCATCGCGCCATTTGTGGGCCAAAACTGGGGGGCGGATAAATACCAACGCGTCAGAGACGCCCTCAGTTTGTCCTATCGATTATCCCTGCTGTGGGGACTGTTTGCTTTTGTCATGATGGTGTTATTTGGCGAGATTCTGGTCTCACTGATCAATGTCGACCCCTTAGTGGTCCAGTCTGCCACCACCTACCTCTATATCGTACCACTCAGTATGGGTTGCATGGGTATCATGATGATATCAACACAAAGTTTTAACGCTTTGGGGAAACCGATGCCGCCACTGGTGATCTCGATTAACCAGACGCTTCTGGTTTATGTACCCCTGGCAATTCTTGGCGACTACCTATGGGGCTACACTGGCATATTCATTGCGACGGTCGTTACCAGTATTCTAATGAGTATATTGTCCTGGTACTGGCTCAACAGCGTCGTCAAATCACGAATCGAAACCGCACAATAGAAGGCGGGCAGTAGCGCCCGGTCAGCCCGAGCGTTCTACGCGCTGTCCTGCCGGTTCAGAAGGTAGCGATCGGGTTCAGCGGCGACCCGGTCCCACCAGGCACACGCAGTGGTGCAGCAACGAACAGAAACTCCCAGCGATTGCGCTTACCCGCTTCACGGGCCAACGCATCAAGATCCAGATTGTCCAGAATTGGCATGCCGAGGCCGACCAGAACCAGTTCGTGCAGTGCATTCACTCTTCCCTCAACACCGGACGGCATGACGTCACTCACCCCGTCGCAACCAATCACCGCAACGTCCCGCTCCTTCAACCACTTGGCAACTGACGCATGGGATCCGGCCGCTTTTTCAAGGAAGTTCCACTGTCCTTTTTGCCTGACCATTTCCCAGCGGCCCGTTCGAATCAGCAGGACGTCGCCGCTGCCCACGGTAATGCCGGTCTTCCTCTCCCACGCCAACAGATCGTCAACAGTGATTGCTGTACCCGGTTCGAGGTAGTCCACGCCCTTGAACCAGGGCATGTCAACCAGCACACCGCGTGTGAATACGCCATTCTTAAAATTCTCTATGCCAAGCTTCTCGGAACCGGTCGGCTTGAGTGCCTTGACTGAGAATCCGTTGTACATCTTGCCGTCGTGAGCAAAGTGAGGCAGCCCGTCCATATGTGAGTGCGCGAAGCCATGGTACTCCACCGCGTAGCGATCACCGGCCGTCTCATGTCCACCCCACTTTCCGGTGGACAGCGTATGCTCGAATGGATTTCCGTTGAGCGCGTCTTGTTTCTTATTCAAATCCAGGGCAAGTGAAACGGATACGCCCTCGCGGACCAGTCTTGCGGCTGCTATGCGCTTCGCCGGGGTGATTAGATTGAGTGTACCCAATTCATCATCCTTGCCCCAACGACCCCAATTCGAGATCTCCTTCAGCCAGCGATTGAACTCCGCCTCGCTTACCTCGGGAACGACGTGGGAGTCCGCTTGCAAGGAAGGAGCGGAAAGATTCAACGCAAAAGAACAGACAATCAGCCATGACCACTTCTTTTTGTACATCAAGGTATCCTCCCGGGTTGCTTATTTTCAGCTACGAGCCTACTCTCCGATCTACCTGCATGCAACTGACTTGATTCACTGACGACCAGCCCGTGCAGTGGCTGCATTTTAGGAACTAAACACAGTTAAAAGGCTGTCGCGTCGTTGAATACCGACACTGTTATCCAGAACTATGCCCGCACAATCATTCGCTTTCGATGGTGGGTAGTAACCGCATGTCTGCTCATCACGGCTGCAGTGGCACCGGGATTACGCTATCTCGAAACCACCAGTGACTACCGGATCTTCTTCGGTGAAAGCAATCCCCAGTTGATGGCCTATGAAACCCTTGAAAACACCTACACCAAAACGGACAACATCCTGTTCGTTCTGCAGCCCGAGGGGAAGAAGATCTTCACACGGGAAATTCTGGAAGTCGTCAGACAGCTGACAGAAGACGCCTGGCAGATTCCCTACAGCATTCGCGTCGATTCGATCACCAATTTTCAGCATACCACGGCCGAAGGCGATGAGCTGACGGTGGCTGACCTGGTGGAAGTAACCGAGTCATTGACCGATGGCGACCTGGTGCGGATCAAGGGGGTCGCCCTCGGCGAACCGGCGTTGGTCAACCGGTTGATCTCGGCCGACGCGGCCACAGCGGGCGTACTGGTCACGCTGCAATTTCCCGGCACCGATCACAGCCAACACCTGCCGGAATCGGTGCACTACGCAGAGGCGATGATCGAAACACTGCGTGCGGAGAATCCGGACATGACCTTGGCACTGACCGGCCTGGCGGTAATGAGCTATGCGGAGGGAGAGGTCTCCCTCACCGATATGCAGAAGCTGATACCCATCATGTACCTGGTGATGACCCTTTGCATGTTGCTGCTGCTGCGGTCGGTGACCTGCACCGTTGCCATCCTTATGGTGATAACCCTGTCGACGATAATAACAATGGGGGCGGTTGGTTGGTACGGGCTCAAGCTCAATACCATGACGTCGGCGGCACCGATTATTGTTATGACCATTGTCGTCGCCGACGCCATACACATTCTGATGACCGTCCTGTTTGAAATGCGAGCCGGCCGCTCGAAAAATGACGCCCTGGTGGAGAGTCTGCGCGTCAACACGGAACCGGTATTCCTGACCACCCTTACCACGGCCATCGGCTTTATGAGTCTGAACTTCTCCGATTCGCCGCCGTTTCACCATGTCGGCAATATGGCAGCCCTTGGGATCACTACCGCCTGGTTGTTCGCCATGACATTCCTGGTAGCCATCGTGTCCATACTTCCACTTCGCACAAAATCCAGAACGGGAGCTAAGCGCTTACCCATGGACTGGTTCGGTGACCTCGTGGTCAGCAAGCGTAAACCCCTGCTGGTCACATTTGCCGTGATGACCCTGGTGGTCGTCTCTTTTATACCGAGTCTCACCATAAACGATCTGTTCATCGAGTGGTTCGACGAGAGTGTGCCGTTTCGTGCAGACACCGATTTCGCCAGCGACAATCTGATCGGTCCCTACAGCCTCGAGTTTTCCATCGGCAGTGGCACGTCAGGGGGCATCACGGAACCTGAGTATCTACGCCTACTGGAGGATTTTACCGTCTGGCTGCAGGCCCAACCGCATGTAATCCAGGTGAACAGCTTCACAGATGTGATGAAGAGACTAAACAAATCTATGCATGCTGACGACTCCACCTGGTATCGTCTGCCGGATGCCAGGGACCTCGCTGCGCAATACCTGCTGCTCTACGAGATCTCACTACCTTATGGGCTCGATCTCAACAGTCAGCTCGATCTGGACAAGTCGGCGACCCGACTAACCGTGGCGCTGGACACGATACCCACGCGTCAGATGCGACAGATCGCGGACCAAGCGGAGCGCTGGCTGACGCAGAACACGCCCGTCGACATGCACGCCGAAGCTACCGGCGCAACGCTCATGTTCGCCTATCTCACCGAACGCAACATCCGCACCATGCTGGTTGGTACGGCCATCGCGTTTTTCTGTATCGCGGGGATACTCGTGCTGGCATTGCGCAGTCTCAGGCTGGGAGCCGTCAGTCTGATTCCCAACTTCGCACCGGTGATGTTTACCTTCGGCATCTGGGCCATCTTCGTGGGTGAGATCGGCATCATCGCATCGGTTATAGCAGCGACCAGCCTCGGCTTGATCGTGGACGATACGGTACACCTTCTCAGCAAATACAATCGGGCCAAGAGGGAACACTCCCTCAACACCCACGATGCCGTTCGATTTACCTTCATCCACGTGGGCATGGCGCTCTTCGCGACTACAACGATTCTGGTGAGTGGTTTTCTGGTTCTGACCTTTGCCAGTTTCCGCCTGAGCGTGCATCTCGGCATTCTGACGGCCATGACCCTCGCCATCGCACTGGTGTTGGATTTTTTGCTGCTGCCGCCCTTACTGATGTGGATGGATGGGGATGAGACTTGTGACTGTGCCACGTGTGGCGCCGTCTGACGTTTGATCTCAGCGGCGCAACCGGCGTTTCAGCACTCAACTTCCGCTGTGCTCCCGCTATCAAGCGAGATTCTTCGCTCAATCCTCTTGACCAGGTAAGTCGCCATTGATTCTCTGCAGATACGGTAAGCCGTATTCCACATTGGCAAGGCTGCCTGCCTGGAGATCGAGGCAAACCGGGCACTGCGTTCATAGCCATCGAGGTCGCCGGAACGAATATCTGGACTGTCCGATTGGGCCAGGTATACCTGGCGCTGGTGAAGCAGTGCGCATTGACACCGGTGGCCACTGTCTGTACTTTCTGAGGGAGTGCGATCCGAATCGGATTTACGCGCGACACGGTCGATGAATTGAACAGCAATAACAGAGAGAGGAAGAACCCCAATGGAGTATAAATCTATTATTTACGACCGCTACGGCACCGATGACCGTATAGGTAGAATAACGCTGAACCGGCCCGAGAAGCTGAACACGCTCAATCAGGAGATCCTATCCGAACTGGAAGAGTGCCTCAGGCTGGCCGCATGGGACGACGGAGTAAGGGTAATCGTCATTCGAGGGGCCGGTCGCGCCTTCGGTGCAGGCTACGACCTGGCGCCATCGCCGGGCCAAAAGCCGTATGAAGGCATTACCTCTCGCCTGACCGGATCCCGCAAAGGTCTTCAGGAAGGTGCTCGCCGGCAGATGTTTATTTTCAATCTTCCCAAAGTCATCATCGCCCAGGTGCATGGCTACTGCCTGGCCGGCAGCTGTGAACACGCCATGATGTGTGATCTCGTCATCGCTGCTGAAGATGCCAAGATCGGTCACCCCGGCATTCGGGGCTTGGGCCACCCGCGCAATTCCTGCATCTGGCCGATGGTGATGGGAATGAGGAAGACCAAGGAATTGATGTATACCGGTGATTCCATCAGTGGCACCGAAGCGGCTGAGATTGGCATGATCAACAAGGCCGTACCGGCGGAGTCCCTGGAAGAGGAAGTTACCAAACTGGCCGAGCGCATTTCCAATCAGTCCGCCGACGCACTCGCCATTCACAAGGAAGCTCTCAACCGTTGGTATCAGGCGATGGGCATGGAATCCTCAGTCATGGCTGCGGCGGATTATGACTACACCTACCAGCATACGCAAAGCGCTGCGGACCTGAACAAGAAGATCAGGGAAGAAGGGCTCAAGGAAGCGTTTACGTGGCGGGATACACCCTACAATGACCTGCGGGGTGCCGGCAAAGGCTAAGGCAGAAGTGTGCCTCGGGTCGCAGGAGGGGCATCGCCTTGACACCTTCGACCCGCAAAACGCTTGCCAAGCAGATAACTGCCAGGCGAGTGGGAGAGACTGAATGGATATTGCGGTCCGATAGGGTAGCGGTATCCGTAAAGGTACAGAAGCTGGCAAAGTCACAGCGGCAGGCCGCCCGAAACTAACGCACTTTCAGGAGTCTTGATAATGATTGGATATGTAACCATTGGTACAAACGATATGGAGAAGGCGAAGGCTTTCTACTCTGAACTTTTGGCGCCACTCGGCGCGAAAGTCCTGATGGACATGGGCAGAATCGCGTTTATCGGATCGGGACCGGACGCACCGATGCTCGGTGTCTGTACACCCTATAATGAAGATGATCCTCAGCCGGGCAACGGTAATATGTTAGCGTTTCCGGCAGGATCGAGGGAAAAGGTAGACGAACTATACGCCAGGGCGCTCGAGTTGGGTGCTACCGACGAGGGTCCTGCCGGTGAACGGATGCCAACATTCTACGGTGGTTACTTCCGAGATGCCGATGGGAACAAATGCGTCTTCTATCACATGGGCTAACGGGATTACTCAGGCGAGTTAACGACTCGCCGAGACACTCTCTCCCCGATGAGCAGGACGCCGAGGCAGCCAAGGATCGATGAAAATCCAGTTGGTAGAGGGTGATCTGCTGGCTCAGGATGTCGAAGTAATCGTCAATGCCTGGAACAGGAATATAATCCCTTGGTGGTTGTTGGTTCCGCAAGGTGTCGCCGGTGCGATAAGAAAACAAGCCGGCTATGCGCCCTTCAGAGAGTTGGCCAAAGCAGGGCCCATTCCGGTAGGAGGTGCTGTCGAAACTTCGGCCGGAAGACTGCCCTTCAAGGCGATCATCCACGTGGCTGGTATCAACATGCTGTGGATCGCGACGGAGTCCTCCATTCGATGTTCCGTCAGAAACGCCATTGGGCTTGCCAAGGACAAGGGATACAGGTCCATCGCACTGCCCCTGATCGGTGCCGGAATTGGTGGAGGCGGCGAAACGAAAGCGATGCAACTGATCAAAACGGAGCTTGAGCGGCTGGACTATGACGGTGAAGTCATCATCGTAACCTACCCTAAGTCCGGCGGTTGATCCCATCATGGCGTGATCCCTCCGCGGCTGCAGCGGCCCTTGAGTTTCAGGGACGCGCCTGCTCTTGCAGATTCCAACGAAAGAGTCAACAATGCGGAAAAGGAGGAGCTGTATGGCCATTCAACTTCGTCAGATCTGTCTAATCGCTCACGAGCTTGACTCAACCATCGAAAATCTCAGCAAGATCCTGGGCATTAACAAGTGTTTTGTCGATCCAGGTGTGGGGGTATATGGCCTGGAAAATACACTGCTACCCATCGGTCGTAATTTTCTCGAGCTGGTTGTACCTGTTAAGGAAGGTACCACCGGGGGGAGATACCTCACGCGGCGCGGTGGAGATGGCGGCTACATGGTCATCTGTCAGGCCGACAACAAGGAAAACCAACAGGCAGTGCGTCAACGGGCACTCGACAACGGCGTTCGTATCGCCAGTGAGTCCGAACGCGAGACCTGGAATATCTGTCAGATTCACCCGGGCGACATGATCGCCTCGTTTCTTGAAATCGACTGGGATGTCAACAACGACTTTAATGGCAACTGGCAGCCGGCAGGCGGGTTGGGCTGGGAAGACAAGGTCAACCAGAGCGTTACCAAGGGCTACCAGGGCGTCGAGCTGCAGGGTCCGGATCCAGTTGCCCTGGCTGAACTTTGGGGTAAGGTGACCGGCCTTCCTGTTGAACGTGATGGATCCGAATTGTCCATTGAGCTCAACAATGTGACGTTACGTTTCGTCGAGGCAACGGACGGTCGTGGCGCCGGACTCGCCGGGCTTGATCTTGCCGTCAGCGACAGGGACCACATACTGCGCGAGGCAAAAGAACGTGCATGTTATGTCTCAGACCGGCAGGTCGATATCTGCGGAGTTCATTTCTACCTGCACGAGACCTAGTGTGCTATTGGGGCCATGGAATTGTGGGACTGCACACTGGTACCAAACTGATGCCGGTTGTCAACGTACACGGTCCGTCCGAGCAAGGGGAGAACATCAGTGACAAAGCTGGTTGACAGTTATATCGAGAGTATGATGATACTCCAGAAGATTCCTGGCCTGGCACTCGCCGTGCTGCAGAACGGTAGACCTCAAATCCTGAAAGGTTATGGCTACGCGAACCTGGAACACAAAGTTCCCGTAAGCACAAATACCCTGTTTCAAACCGGTTCATTAGGCAGCCAGTTCACCGCCACTATTGCCTTGATGTTAGTAGAACAGAAGATACTCGACATCGACGCGAAGGTCGGCGAGTATCTCAGCGTGCCCGGCGAATGGTCAACGATCACGGTTCGTCAACTCCTTAGCCACACGTCAGGGCTGCGTGATTACGCCTTTGAAATCGATTACCGCAAAGATTATGACGAGGATGAACTGCTGCAGCTCCTATTCGAAATGCCCTTGGAATTCTCACCGGGAGAAGATTGGAGCTACAGCAGCACGGGCTACGCACTATTCGGGATAATCGTAAAGCGCCTAACAGGCCAACACTGGAGCAGATTTCTGCAGAAACGCATATTCACCAGACTGGGTATGAAGACCGCCTGCGCTATCGACAGCAGCAGGATTATCCCCAATCGTGCTGCCGGCTACGTGTATGTGCAGGAAGAGATTCTCAATAGCGACTGGGTAGCTCCTTCAATCCTCACGACAGCGGAAGGGTCGTCTAATGTGTCCATCATCGACATCGCGAGCTGGGAACAGGGCCTGCGCGGTCGAAAATTGCTGTCGGCAGATTCAAAGAAGACCATGTACACGGCTGCCACACTTAACAATGGCGACTCTGTCGGCTACGGTTTGGGCTGGCACATCGGAAAAATAAACGGCCAACGGGTTTATGAACACGGTGGTACAACTCAGGGTTTCCAGACGTACATCACTCGTTACGAGGACGGCAAGCTCACCGTGGCGATACTGACCAACCAGTTAGACGCGCGGCCTGAAGTGATCTGCCATTCCGTTGCGGCTCTGGTCTCCGAAACGCTACGTATAGTGAAACCTGACCCCAAGCCTTCACTGCTCCCCTATGCGGCCCTCGAAGGAGAGTATCGGATGTCCAGGGGTTTTCCCGTCCAGATCACGGCGCGTGATGAAGGCATTCGGGTTACTTATGGCGGCAGAATTACCTACCAGCTCTACTGCGCCGATCGCGGCATCTTCATCGACGACAGCGGCGAGCATCGATTGGAATTCCTTCTTGACCGGAACTCCAACGTCAGTGGATTCAAACGCTGGGAGACAGCCGCTGGAGGGGCAAGATCAATAGCGAAACGGATTTGACCTGCTAATCAAGACAGGACGCTCTCGTTAGCTATTTGAGGCCACATCCTGAGTGACGTTCACTCCATTGTCTTGCCGAGCCAACTGATAAGCCCAGCGCCCGTAAAGGTAAAGGCCATAAGCTGATGCGAATCCCACCACTGCCATTACATACCACACCATGCCAATATTGTGCGTCTGGTATAGCAGTTCTGTTAGCTTTGCCGGAGATTCACCGGTAAATTCTACCAGGTAGGTGAAGGATTCTCCCTGTGGGATCGCGTCGATCCCTCCGGCATCCATGCCGCGATCGGCCAACAACTCTCGCGAGAATCGTTCCTTGGAGGCCCAAGTATCATACCAATAGGGCCCCAGAAATCCTTCCAGCGTCCAGCCGATACCGAGTGCAAACTGTGAAAAACCCAGGTACATGGCCTTCTTCTGCGTCGGCGCAATATTGCCGAGGTACTCGGAGAATTTGGGACTGGACAGCATCTCCCCCATGCTGAATAAGAGAATGGCAATGACCATCATCCAGGCCCACTGAACGCCACCGATCAATATCAGCGCGGCAGTACTGAGCAAGGTGCCGACGATCATACTGTTGATTGCTTTCAGAGTAGCGCTGTAGGCAGCTACCAGAAAACAGATCAACATGATCAATCCGGCATTGAGATTCAGCAGGCCCTCCGGTTTTATAAACGTACCGCTTTGATCCATTCCCAGGAAGAAGATCGCAACGCTGTTACGGGTGCCACCCTCACCGAACAGATCATTGACGATAACTGACGTATCCACCCAGTCGTCGATATGTGCCGGCAGTACATCAAAAAACGCATTGAACATGAACCAGAATCCGGAAAACACCAGCAGATACCGCCACAGTTCAGGTTTGGCAAACTCCTTAAGAGAATCCAACCACAGCGCATCCTGTCTGATTTCACCTGCAAGTACTTTTTGCCTGAATGCCAGTCTGTCTTCCCTGCCCGGCTCCTTATACAAAAGCAGGAGGATAAAATTGATGGAGATGATTGCAGCACAGGCGAAAAAGACGTACTTCCATTCCAACTGGCGCAACTGGGCCGCCACCAGAGGACCGAGAAATCCGCCTATGTTCACGGTCTGGTAAAAGACTCCCCAGGCCATTGACGAGTTCCTACGGTTGGTCGCTTTGACCAGCGTCCCCTGAATGCCCGGTTTAAAGATACCGGTGCCGAACGCCAGCACCACTGCACCGAAGAAAAAACCCCAGAATGTTGGGAAAAAGGCCATCAGCAGGTAGCCGAGAATCTTGATCACGGTGGAAAGGAAAATCGTCTCCTTATAGCCAAGGCGATCAGCCAGTCCGCCGGTAAGCACCGGTACAAAACTCTGAACCAAAGCCCACACACTCAAGATAATGCCGAATTTGCTCAGCGTTATCCCAAGTCCGCCGGCTGAAACAGGATCCTTGGCATACAAGGTAGCCGTAGCCTTTACACCATAGAAAGCAAGCCGTTCGACCATCTCCATGCCACCCAGAACCCAGAATACATAACTCAAACTGGCCAGAGCAGCAAACAGACCCAGTTGTTTCGCATCCGTTACTGCAGTCGAGTGGTTTTCTTCCTGGTTGTTCATGTTATTTTCCTTCCAGCAAAGACTCAGCCCTTCCAATTGGAGGCTATGTGCCATGATATCATGCGCAATCAGCAAAGCTGGAATGCCACTGGGATGGAGCAGACGAGTGAGCAAAGACAACGATGATTTGGTAACGACAGTGCACGGCGAACGCGTCAACGTCCTGTCGACGCGCTTTATCAGCCAGGACAGCATTCTCTATTTCGGCAACTGGCATCATACGCGTATAGGAGATGTAGACAGCCACGTCTCCAATACGCAATACAACGCCTTTGAGTTTTCCTTCAGGGGCCCTACTGTGAAGTGGATCGGTCGGAAACAAAGTGATCATGGCCATGCGGATGTTTACATCGACGGGGAATTCCAGCAAACCGTCGACTGCTATTCTGATACTACTTTGAGCGACGTAGTCAAATTCCAAACAACCGGGTTAAGTGACGAACGGGTACACACGCTTAGAGTGGTGGTAAGGAAAGACAGAAACCCCGCAGCAACCGACTGTTGCCAGGACGTTAGCCGGATCCAATCCGTCACACCGGTAAGCTATCCGGCAGAGATCGCCAGATCCATGGCAGACGAGTATAAACAGATACAAAATGGTGCCAAGGAGTACCTTACGCCGGACTCATGGTCGCCTGTGTCAAATGATGCGAATGCACCTGCGCAGGGTGTGGCGATTCTCTCAGGCGTGTTAAGCGATACGTTCAATCGAAACATCGACTACCTAAACCACTGTTTTTCAAGTTCCACCTATTGCGATGGCATCGGCTGGAGCCGGTGGCTTCCTGCATCCAACCATGGGCGAATGCTCGCAGGAGCTGGCAATGCCCTGCGCTGGGGCGAGAGGTTCGACATGCGCAATATAGTGGATAGTATCGTCGTCGCCATCGAGGAGCGCATGCGGGATGACGGATACTTCAATTACTACGACGAAGGGAATTCGTATGCCCATAACTCAGGCGGGTACAGTGAACGTAAGAACTATGACCGTGTCTTCTGGACGAGAGGCCTGCTCGCCGCAGGAATGGCAGGCAATGCAAGCGCTTATAGGCTGTTGCGTAGGATGTACGATTGGTTTAACGCGTCTCCCTACCTGCCTTGGCTGCTGATTGGCGGCAATGTAACCAACGGTCTTCCTGGGGGGCCATTGATGCATTTGTCTCCGGCCGGAACGGACGATGATCTATTGGTCACAGAAAGGTACTATGACCAGGACTACTGGATGGCTGAGCTAAAAAATAGAGAGCCTCTCTGCCTGAGCCACTACCCTGGTGAACGACCTCACTGCTATGACCTCCTGGCACTGGAGGCGTTCGTCGATGAATACAGGGCTACCGGCGCCAGTAAATACATCGATGCGGCAACAGGCGGATGGGAACTGTACAGAGAGAGTTTCAAGCATATTGGCGGGGCGACTGCCCTTTGTGAGGACATGAATGGGGGAATGGATGCGCCTTATCCACCCGGATCCTGCTATATCACCAGCGGACACACCGGCGAGTTGTGCGGCAGCGTATTCTGGATAAACGTAAACAGCAAGTTGCTGCAGCTATATCCCGGAGAAGAGAAGTACGCAGTCGAGATCGAGGAGTCAATCTACAATGTGATTGCGGCAGCCCAGGATAGCAGGGGCTACAAAAGGTACCATAACAGACTGCAAGGTAAGAAAGACGTACCGCGCTGTTTGAACACCTGCTGCGAAGTATCTTCGACAGGACTGATCGCGAGGCTGCCCGAACTCGTCTATTCCACCAGCGTGGACGGTCTTCATATCAACCTGTACGCCTCGTCCGAGATCACCTGGAAGCAGGATGGGGATGATGTGAGCCTGAGTATAACAACGAGCTTCCCCTTCAGCCCTACGGTAACGATCAAGGTATCAGTGCCGACCTCAAAGTCCATGAATATCCGCATCCGCGTGCCTGGTTGGGCAACGACCGATATGAAGGTGATGGTGGGCGACTCGGAGTATGCATCCGGAACACCCGGAAGCTATCTATCCGTGGCGCGGACATGGTCGGATGGTGACAGGTTGACTTTGACGCTGCCAATCAGTTTCAGCGCCGTGAAGTATACCGGTCTCGATCAGATCGAGGGCAACTACGACCGTTATGCGCTGATGTATGGCCCTATTCTGATGGCACTGCAATGTGAATTGGAAGGACGCGATGGCGTACCGCACCTGGCCGTTGCTGCAGATAAGCTCGCGGACCTGCTGACACCCGTACAAGGGAGTACGCTGACATTCGATGTAAGGGGATATCCGGGATATCGATATGTGCCATATTGGATGATCGACACCGAGTCCTTTACCTGCTTCCCGATCGTCCAACCCTGAATAGTCGATACTACTTCGAGACGTAGTCTTCCAGGTTGTCGATGGAATAGGTCAATCGATCGCCTTCGATCAGGGTATCGTTGCGTATGAACCAGAGGCCCTCGATCCAGGGAACCGTCTTGGGGACCCCCCAGTCAGGCTGCCATGGCACGTCCCGTGCCTCGAAAGCGAAATGGTCTTGCGGGCGCATGGGCTTGCCCCAGGTGACGCGCTGTTTCAGACCCAGAACGCGCGTCATCCACCAGGGGTTGTTGGGATCGGCTTGCTGAGTGGCCTTTCCGCTGAGGCGGAACTCGAGGTCGACCAGATCCCTGATAAACTTGTGGTATTGGACCTCGACTCTGCCGCCCGGCAGGGGCAGCGTCAGATCCTTGGCCATCACACTGTTGCCGTCGAAGTCCAGCCTGTCGACCGCTTCTGCCTGGCCAAAGGTTACGTGCCACTGATAACCCGTGATCCTAGCCGACTCTGCCTCCTGGTGCAGCTCGAAGGTGACACTGGGAGATCCCCGACGAAGGCTAAGATCCGTATAAATCCTGGCGCCGTTGGGGAAGCTGAAATGGTATCTCATGACCAGCTCATCCGCAGATTCGGAGATGACTTCGACTGTGGGTTGCACGTGATCCAACTCGGTATTCTGCCAGGGAGATCCTGGCACGAGCGTCATCAGATTCAGGTTGTTCTTGTTAACGTACCAACGTCCTTCGCCTGGATGATAGAAGTCGAACCAGATGATGCCGACCTTCGATGGGCGAATTCGCAGGATTCCGTTGTGACAGGACATGGTGTCATCGTTTCGATCCCGGTACCAGATCGGCTGGGGCCAGCGTTGGGTGTTCAGCTTCGCGGGATCGTTAGTCTCGATGGATCTGGCGCTCCCCATTGGTTCGGTTGTCTCCGTGGTCTTCGCCTGTACAACGAGGTCGCACCCAGCACAAAGAATGCAGGCCAGTAAAGCAGTCCAGCAACGACCTAAGGAGACGAAACCCATATCCTCCTCCCGGAGAAAGAACATCATATCCTGAGCGCTAATGACTGTAAATTAATCATGGCCGAGGGGCCTCACGCCAAATGTGAACTGCTGACCTTCCACGAAAGGCGCCACCAATTCCAGGTTTTCGAAGGAAATCCCACCGGGTATGGGAGACTGGCTGGCCCAATAGCAGGTTCTGCCATTCACCTGCGCAAAGAGTTCATCAGGCGGCGATTGACACAGCCAATACTGCAGGGCCGATCTACCCTGGTATCGCCAGGGCGGGGCCGTATCTTTACTATACACTGCCGACGTTGGATCTAACTCGTCACTGATCGCCTCAATCACAACGCCGGTTTCGCCGGTACTGCTCAGCCGATCGCGCACGAATCGTCGATGAGGAGCAAAGCCGTCACCGCTGAAATCCGGCCACAGATCCGCAGCCACAACATCCTCGTCGGCAAGCATCAGTCTTCTCAGTCGAGCGTAGTTTCCCATGGTGGCGGTCAGGATGACGTAATCCAATTCAACGGAGTCATCGTACGCTGAGGTCGTGAAACTGACTTCGTAGGGTTTGTCCTGACAGAATTCAACCGTCAGGGAAACGTGGGCTCCGTTATTGAATTCCTCGATCTCAATTCGGGTCGACATATTCTCATCTGTCAGTTCGTAATCATCACCAAACCAGAGTCGTTTGCCGCGCGTCTGATCGGCATCACTAAACTCAAGTTCCGAGAATCCCCTTCTCGTCTCTCCCTTGGGGATTGGCTCAATCGCTATGTAATTGATCATCCGCCCCAAGGGATGATCGAGGTAAGGCGCATAGATTCGAATCAAGCCCCGCGGGCCGGGCATGGGTGCGAGACCAATCTGTAATCCATCAAGGTGACCGCAAACGGGCCTCACCCTCTGCGAGCCGGGGGGAGTTATAAATGAGCCCCGCGCGACAGGCAGCCCGAGCTTCTCCCATTCTGAATCTAGCGTGCTCACGATTCCACTCACCGATTGTGTTCCATCTGCCATTGTATTCAGACGAGCCTCTGTTTGCTTGGTTTTCTGTTTCTCTATACCATTTATGCAAATTCAAAAAACGTAAGCGAGGCACCCGGCCATGCGTAGACACTTCTTGATCCTGCTAACCGTGTTATCGACAGCCCACATACAAGCGGACGAAATCGAGTGGCCTGCTTACGGGGGCGGGCCAGGCGGCGGTCACTACACCGCTGCCACCCAGATCACCAAGGATAACGTCAACCGATTGGCGAAGGCGTGGACGCATCGCTCCGGAGACTTCCGAGGCGGTACGCAGTCCATCACCGAGGGTGGTAGAGGGGCCCCGTCGAGCAGCTTTATGGTAACGCCCATCATGGTCAACGATACGCTGTATTACTGCACACCCTTCAATCGCGTATTCGCTCTCGACCCGGCTACAGGTATTGAACGATGGGCATTCGATCCAGAAGTCGATATGGATATTGAATTCATGACGAATTGCCGTGGTGTCAGCAGTTGGACAGAAGCAGATGCCAGTGATGCACAGTGTCAGCACCGCATAATCTTGGGCACTCTGGATGCGCGCCTCATCGCACTCGACGGTAAGACCGGCAAGAAGTGCCCGGACTTCGGTACGGATGGCGAGGTAGACCTGACGGAAGGGCTCACAGACCATGGTCCTAACGATTATGGAGTGACCAGTGCACCAGCCATTATTGGCGACCTCATCGTTACCGGTGCATTTGTCCTCGACAGTAGTCGCCCCGATATTCCTGCCGGTGTAGTGCGCGCCTACGATGTAAGGACAGGCGATTTTGTCTGGGGCTGGAATCCCGTCCACCCGGATCACGAGCAACTGGATGCGCAAGGTAAATACGTTGCCGGTACCACCAATGTCTGGAGTACCATCTCGGTAGATGCCGAACGGGGTCTGGTCATCGTACCGACCGGGAATTCATCACCGGACTACTATGGTGGCGACCGGGGAGGGCACCTTGACTACTTCAGCAGCTCCGTGGTCACGTTGGACGCAGCCACCGGAAAGGTGGTCTGGCACTATCAAACTGTGCACCACGACATCTGGGATTACGACGTACCGGCGCAGCCGACCCTGGTCGATCTCACCATCAACGGACAGACCAGACCGGCCGTGGTTCAGGTAACCAAGATGGGGCTGACTTTTGTCCTCGACCGGGAAACCGGCGTGCCGCTACATCCCATCGAAGAACGGCCCGTGCCCCAGGAAGGCGCCGTGCCCGGCGAATACCTGAGTGCCACGCAGCCCATACCCCTGAAACCGGAACCCCTGCATCAACTGGGAATCTCGCTGGATGATGCATGGGGGCTCACGTTCTGGGACAAAGGCAAGTGTCGGGAGGCACTGGAAGCCATAACCACAGGACCCATTTACACGCCACCCGGCAGCAAAGGCACAGCATTCTACCCATCGAATTTGGGGGGTAACAACTGGGGTGCGCCCGCAGTAGATCCAAATCGCAAGATCATGATTGCCAACACAAAACATATGGCGATCGGAGTAAAACTCACGGAACAGAAGGATTGCCCGAAAGGTCTGCCATTTCCGCAGAACGGCTCACCCTATTGCGTAATCATGAATCCGATCACATCACCGTGGGGCGTGCCTTGCACCGCACCTCCCTGGGCGACGTTAGCTGCCGTCGACCTGGAAAGTGGTGATACGCTCTGGAAGATTCCGCTCGGTACTCTTAAGAATCTGGCGCCCTGGCCCTTCTACCATTTCATTGACAGCAGCGTCGAGATGGGCGGACCCATGATAACCGCCAGCGGCCTTGTCTTTATCGCAGCAACGTCCGACAGTTATATTCAGGCGTATGACATCGACGACGGCACGCAGCTATGGCGTGATGAATTGCCAACCAGCGGTAACGCAGTGCCGATGAGCTATACCTATAGGGATGAGCAATACATCGTCATCGCCGCAGGCGGGCACTTTATCTCGCCCCTGCCTTCCGGGGATTACCTGGTTGCTTTCAAGTTGGAGAGCGATGACTGATTAGGGCCTCACGACCAAACATCCAAGGAACATCACGCCTGCAAACTCCATTGAGTCTGCCCACCGTGGGCTGAATGAGTCAGGCATATTGGAATCGATCCAGGCTATCAGCACCTGTTCACACCGATTCCGGGTAGCGAATAGGTTGACAGCTACTTAACCGCTCTCACCTTGCTCTTTCTGCTCTTGGTAGATTTTCCTTCTACTTTTTCGCGCAGCTTCGCCACCTCGTCAGAGAGTTCTGACAGCTGCTGACAGACCTGCGTCAGCAGGTCGTCACTCGCCACCGGACTCTCTGGCTCGCCTTTGGCACGGGTGCATTCATAGGCAGCTTTCAAGAGCAGAAGGCTATCCCGTTCTTCGGCAATGAACCTTCCTAACAGGCCCGCTGTGGCGGGGTCGATCGTCTTGTCTGCCAATAGTTTCAAGAGCTGATCTTCGCCATCTCCTTCACCTAATTTATCGTAGCCAAGCTGCTCGAATTTCGCCATATCGCTCATGTCGGACGCGATCATCTGCAACGTCTTATCGAATCCTTCGGCACGCTTTTCCTTTAGGGTAAAGCCCAACTCACAGAGTCTCTTCTCAAATGTGGCGGCGTGTTCACCCTCCCGCAGGGCCACTGTTTTCAGCATCGATTGGATCTCCGGATCACATACCGTCGACCAGCAATCGAGTAACTCAAATCCCTGTCTCTCACCGTTGACGATGGCGTTCAGAGTGCCTATGTAGGTTGGTTTTTTTGCGGTCATTATCGTTCCTCGAGTCCACTGGATCTGATGTAGGAAGGCGCAATTATATGCTAAATGGCCTTGGCTGGGCACTTCATCTCACCGCTCCCACACTTCGCTGCGCTCACGATGGGGAGCGACGAGGGACCTCGCGACCGGAGCCCATCATGACCAACCTTGGCAAGACGTGGTTCATTCGGTTTATACTCACGGCGCTTTCTGCGCGTTAAGACTGGTGTACACGACAGGCCCTGCAGCCAAACGGCAGTGACGCTCACAACCAGAACAACGTTGGAGGAGAAGGCTGCAAGGTCGCAGTCGAGACCTAGGCCGCCAAGCCCAAGGAGAAGGTTATGAAGAAGCTCAGGTTCAAAAGTGTGCAATGGTTCGGCTGCCTCGTTGTCGCCGCATCGATCACAATCGCCGTATCGTCCAACCAAGCGTTAGCTGCAACCGCTACGACGGAACCGCTTCGCCTAGAAAAGACCGATCTCGAGGACAAGATCCGCGGCGGCTGGGCGGGCCAGATGATCGGTGTCAGCTTTGGCGCACCGACTGAATTCCGTTACCTGGGGCGGGTGATCCCCGAAGATCAGTTGCCAAAGTGGACCCCCGATCGAGTACTGAACTCCATCAATCAGGATGACCTTTACGTCGACATGACGTTCTTCGCCGTCATCGACGAGAAGGGCTGGGATGCCACCACCGATGACTTCGGAGCCGCCTTCCGAGACTCGAAATACGCCCTCTGGCACGCCAACTATGCCGCCCGACGTGCGCTGCGACGCGGGGTACCGGCCACCGAGAGCGGCACGCCAGCGGTCAATCCGCACGTCAACGACATAGACTTTCAGATCGAAGCCGACTTCGTCGGGTTGCTGACACCCGGCATGCCGAATACGGCGACGGAATTGGCACAGCGGGTCGGGCGTGTGATGAACGGCGGCGACGGCATCCTCGGCGGCGTGTTCGTTGGCGGCCTGTACTCCGCCGCGTTCTTCCAGGACGATCCTCGCAAGATCCTCGAAGCCAGTCTGGCGCTGCTGCCACCGGAAAGCTTGTACGCACGCATCATCTCCGACACGCTGCGGTGGTCGGCCGATAACCCGGACAATTGGCTGGCAACCTGGCAGCTCATCGAGGACCAGTACGGCAGCAGAGACGTATGTCCACAAGGCGCCGGTGTGGCCTTCAACATCGACGCTCACCTCAATGGCGCTTACATCGCCCTCGGACTGCTGTACGGAGACGGTGACTTTGAAAAGACGATCAAGATCTCAACCCGAGCCGGCCAGGACTCCGATTGCAATCCTGCCTCAGCCGGAGGTGTACTTGGCGTCGTTCTGGGTTACGAGCGCATCCCCGAGAAATACAAGTCGGGTATTGCCGCCATCGCGCAGGAGAAGTTCGCGTTCACCAATTACTCCTTCGAGGACATCGTAACCCGCAACATCGACAAGGCTGTCGAGGCAGCCATTCGCAACGGCGGCTCAATCACCAACGGTGTGATTGAGGTGCCGATACAGTCACCGGTACCGGCAAAGGTAGATCTATTCGAAGACTACGGCCAGGTAAAGGAGCGCATCAAGCCCAATGACCCGCGCGTTAAGCGGACCGGCAACTGGACGATCGAGTCGTCCTCCCCGGGTCGCAATTTCAAGTGGACCTTCGCTAACGCCGACGAGGCAGGCGCCGAGGCGCAGGTCGATTTCGAGGGCAGCGGCGTCATCCTGACGGCAGCCCATCGTCCTAACGGCGGCACTGTGCAGGTCTGGCTCGACGGTGAAAGTCAGGGAGTCTGGGACACCTACTCTGAAGAAGGTGCGGAGAACCGCTGGGCGACCAAGCTCGACGAAGCAGTCTGGCACCGTTTCGGCCTCGCGGGCGGGCGCCACACTCTTAAGGTCCGAGTCCTCGGCCAACCCTACACCCGCGGCGAGGTAACCAGCGGTGGCACCGGATTTTCCATGCAGGACATCATCGTATTCCATCACGAGCCGGCTCGATGAGCTGCCTTCGCTGGTTGGCGCTGCCGACCCTCCTTTTGCTCGCGTCCTGCGGCGGTGAAGAGTCTGGCCCCGCCAAACCCCAGGTCGCCTTGATCATGAAGTCGCTCGCCAACGAGTTTTTCTCGACCATGGCGGCAGGTGCTGAACGGCATCAGGCCGAGAACAGCAGGCGCTATGATCTGATCGTCAACGGTATCAAGGATGAGCGCGACCTCAGCCGCCAGGTTGCGTTGGTCGATGAGATGATCGCCCGGGGCGTTCAGGCGATCGTGATTGCACCGGCTGATTCGAAAGCGCTCGCTCCCGCGCTGGGACGTGCCAGCGAGGCCGGCATTGTCGTAATCAACATTGACAACAAGCTCGACATCCAGGTGCTCGAGCAGGAAGGGCTCGCCATTCCCTTCGTCGGCCCCGACAATCGGGCCGGGGCGCGCAAGGTGGGTGACCATTTGGCGCAGGCCCTCGAATCCGGCATGCAGGTCATCGTCCTCGAAGGTACACGCAGTTCATTCAACGCCCAGCAACGTCGACTCGGTTTCGAGGATGCCATGCGCGACGCCGGGATCGTCATCGCCGACTCTCAATCGGCCAACTGGGAGATGGCGCAGGCCAATACGTTCACGACCTCGATGCTGGCCGAATACCCGCAGGCGCGTGCTGTGCTGGCCTCCAATGACAGCATGGCGCTCGGAGCATTGGCAGCAGTCAAAGCGGCGGGCCGGGAGGGTGAAGTCACGATCGTTGGCTTCGACAACATTACTGCCGTTCAGGCGGCGATTCGCGAGGGCAGGATCCTCGCGACCGCAGACCAACACGCCGACCAGTTGGCGACTTTCGGCATCGACTACGCCCTCAAACTACTGGCCGATTCGAACCAGACACTCGACGACCTGGAAACGCCGGTCGACCTGATAACCGCTTCCTCCCTCGACTAGCCAGGGATGGCGAGCTCGACAGTGAAGCCACCGATCGTCTCTGTTCGGGGTCTGTCCAAGGACTACGCTGTTAGAGTCCTCGATGGCGTTGACCTCGACCTGGCTGCCGGCGAGATCCACGCGCTGATCGGAGCCAACGGAGCCGGCAAGAGTACGCTGTGCCGGATTCTCGCCGGCCTCACGCCGGCCTCAAAGGGTGAGATTACACTGATGGGCGATGATTTCCGACCGTCCGATAAACGCGATGCCGAGGACCGGGGGGTGCAGATCGTTCAGCAGGAACTCAACCTGCTGCCCTCTCTGACGGTCGCCGAGAACCTGTTTCTCAATCATTTCCCGCACCGGTATGGCTGGATCGATTACCAGAAGCTGCACGCTGACGCCGAAGTGGCGCTGCAACGCGTCGGCCTGCAAGCCGTCAACCCGCGCACACCGACCGGCACCCTCGGCGTCGGCAGTCGGCAACTGGTCGAAATCGCGGCTGCTCTGGTGCGTGACTGTCAGCTGTTGATCCTCGACGAACCGACGGCGGCCTTGACGCCGGTCGAGATCTCGCGGCTCTTCGATTGCGTGCGTGAACTGAGCGAAGCGGGAGTGAGCATTCTCTACGTCAGCCATCGGCTCGAGGAGATTCGGACACTGTGTGACCGCTTTATCGTGCTGCGTGACGGGCGCAAGGTAGGAAGTCGCAACACTGTCGACAGCTCAAGCGAAGAGATGGTCGCTCTGATGGCCGGCGAGGCGGTAACGGCATCAAAGCCGTTCCAATCCCATCGGCAGAATCGGGTTGCTCTTCGCGTCGAGGACCTCTGCCGCGGCAATCAGGTCCGCAATGTAAGCCTGGAAGTGAAGTGTGGGGAAAGACTGGGAATCGCCGGCCTGGTAGGGGCGGGCCGCACGGAACTCCTGCGCGCCATCTTCGGCGCCGATCGCGCGGACAGCGGGACCATCCGGCTGGGAGACGACGCATCTATCGAACGCTGCAGCCATCCACGTCAGGCAGTACGCCGCGGCCTTGCGTTGGTCACGGAAGATCGCAAGCAGGACGGTCTTTTGCTGCCCCATTCGGTCCGCATAAACGCCTCTCTCGCCCGTCTCACGCATTCCTTGGGCTGGATCGATCGTAGAGGTGAGGTGGCTCGCGTCGAGGCACGTTGCCGGACTCTCGAGACTCGATTCCACAGCGTCGAGCAGCCCGTCGAGGAATTGAGCGGTGGCAATCAGCAGAAAGTCGTACTGGTCAAGTGGCTCGAATCGGACGCCGACGTATTCCTGCTCGACGAGCCCACCCGCGGCATCGATGTCACTGCCCGCCAACAGATCGACCGTCTGTTCGAGGATCTCGCACGTCGCGGCAAGGCCTTGCTGATCGTGTCGAGCGATCTTGACGAACTCATGCAGTTGTGTGATTCAATCGTCGCAATGGCGGAGGGCCGCGTGGTCGCTCGATTCCAACGAGGGTCCTGGTCGCGCCAGAGCGTAATGGAAGCAGCCTTTGGAGATACGTCCCCATGAGCGATCATCTGCCAACCCGGCCGGCGCCGTCAGTGGGCAGAGTATTGGCCGAGCGAGCCGGTCTCGCCGGCGCGCTCCTGCTGCTGATCCTGGTCTTCGGTAGTCTCAGCAGCTCGTTCCTCAGTACGCGCACTCTGGTTTCGATCGCCAACCAGATACCGGACCTTACCGTGATCGCCGTCGGCCTCACGCTCGTCCTGATTTCGGGTGGCATCGACCTGTCGGTGGGCTCAGTGCTGGCCCTGTGTTCGGCGGTGGTCGGTGTCATGATGGTCGACGCCGGCCTGTCCATCGGCTCCGCCGCTGTGATTGCGCTAGCCGCGGGCGCCATCTGCGGCCTGGTGAGCGGTTCCATCACGGTGCTGGCCGGGTTGCCTTCCTTCATCGTCACGCTCGGCATGCTCGAAGTGGCACGGGGTGGCGCCTACCTCATCACCGACTCGCAGACCAAGTACATCGGCTCCTCGGTGGAGATGATGGCGGCTTCCCTGCCTATCTTGCGGGTCTCGCCATCGTTCCTCGTCGCAGTCGCAGTCGTCGTTCTAGCGCAAGTGCTGCTGACCCGTACAGTTTTTGGTCGTTACCTGATCGCCATCGGCACCAACGAGAACGCCGTGCGCATGTCGGGCATCGACACACGTCCCTACCGCATGGCTGTATTCGTGATCTCCGGAGCGCTGTGCGGACTCGGCGCCGTCATGCAGACCAGCCGGCTCGCCACCGCAGATCCGAACGCCGCCATCGGGCTCGAACTGTCGGCCATCGCGGCTGCAGTCATTGGCGGCACCAGCCTTATGGGCGGTCGCGGCTCGGTCGTCAATACGTTCTTCGGCGTGCTGATCATCGCCGTCCTGCAAACGGGCCTGGCGTCAGTCGGTGCAAGCGAGCCGATCAAACGTGTCATCACGGGCAGTGTCATCGTAGTGGCTGCCCTGCTCGACGTGTGGCGCAGTCACTGGCAGAGCCGTACGTGAGAGGAGTTGGGAGAACTCATAGGTATGAATTGGGAACATGTCTTAAGTACTGAATTCGTAGACGCAATACCCTTCAATGAATTCGCCATACAGATTCAGAACAAGTTAACAAAACGAGGGTTTAACGCCGACAACACTCTTTTTGCAAATTGCACGTGTCGTGATGAAATCAATTATCACGATCTTGACATCTTCGCAAAACACTGGGGAGAAAACTTCTTTCTTGCCGGCCTGGGTGGTTACCCTTCCTCCGGAGCAACAGGATTCCGCGCTTGCCTGGACCATGTTCCTGACGACGGAAATCTGCTCCTCTTGTACGGACCTCACATCGGCATCAATGAAAGCGGCAGTCTCGGTAGAGTAAGCAGAGCAGGATTGCAGCACGAAACAAGTGCTTGTGGAGCTCTCATCGGCCTCACACGGAAAATCGCCCGAGACGATGATTACCAGCCCGTTTTCAATGAACTTGACGCCGAACAGCACCTTCTGGAGAAAGGTATGCAGGATCATTTCTTGGAGATTTCGGCAGCCGAAAACTCGATAAAGAAAGTGACTGAAGTTTCTTTTTCTCTCATTGACAAGAAGATAAACGAAATCCTGGACTTCCTAAAACCTGCCAAGCAACTTGCGTTGATCGGGGGTATTACCATCAATACAAGTGCCGCCTCAGAGGATTACTTCTCTCTCCTATCGGCTGAGATCGTTCAGTACAAAACCGACGGCTCAAATCACAGAGAGGATATTTTCTAGTTTTTTCTTCGCCTGACACTGGCAGAGCCGGCTCAGGGATTGACGCTTTCGTTTTCAGATGAATCTGGGCTGGACGTATGGCACCACTAGAAAGTGCTGCCAAACTGAGATTGCTCGCGGAACGTCAGAACGAATCATTTGATTGATTTGTACTGCATTGTTACACTATGTACATAATAGTGTACGTGTACGGAAATTCGGATATGAAGAGCATAAGCTACACGTCAGCTCGAGGAAATCTCGCCAGAACAATGGAGCAGGTTTGCGATGATCACGCACCAGTCGCCATCACCCGAAAAGGTGAAGGTGCTGTGGTAATGATCTCGATGGCAGATTATCAGTCGCTTGAGGAGACAGCCTACCTTTTGAGAAGCCCCAAAAATATGCGCCGTCTGATTGAGGCCGTGGTCGAACTGGAGGAAGGAAAAGGACACGAAAAGGACCTGTTTGAGTGCGATTGATATTTGCGGAAAAGGCATGGGAGGATTACCTCTACTGGCAAAAGACGGACAAGAAGATACTCAATCGAATCAATACTCTCATCAAAGGCGTACAGAGAGAACCATTTGAAGGCATTGGCAAGCCCGAACCACTAAAACATGCCCTCGCCGGTTATTGGTCTCGACGCATCAATGATGAGCATAGAATTGTCTATAGAGTCGATGGCAATGCAATTCTTGTCGCTCAATTGCGTTACCACTACTGATTGTATGAAGCCTGCATCAGCACTGCAGTTTCTTGCAGCCGCTGCAACTACTCGTTAGCCGATGCATCAACTGACTGCGCATCGGCAAATGCGCTCCCTATCAATGTGTTACCATAATTGTGAATTGGCGCAGCAAGTATTTCATGGTGAAGGAGATTTCGCGATGAGTGAAGAGATTCTGACGTTTTGCCCCCTGTGCGCAGGCCATTGCGCTGCCAAGGTAACGGTTGAAGACGGAAAGATCATCAAGTGGGACAGGGACACGGAAAGCGGCATACCTTCCGAGATGTGTCCTCCCATGAAGGGACGGTCCAACATGGAGATATCAACCCATCCCGCACGGCTCAAGTACCCACAAAAGAGGGTCGGTACGAGGGGTGAGGGAAAGTGGCAGCAGGTATCCTGGGACGAGGCAATCGATGACATCGCGCAGAAGCTGACTGAGATCAAAGAGCAACATGGTCCTGCCGCATTTGGCGTTGGTCTGGGGGAACCGAAGGGGTTGGAATTCGCCTTTGGTCAAAGGCTGGCAAGCGCCTTCGAAACTCCGAACGTGGCCACACCGTCCCATCTGTGCGCGGCATCCAAAATAGCCGGTGCCCTTTATACGTTTGGCGGCGGGATTCCCTACGGGGCCTCCGACGCGGAAAACCCACCCCAGCTCATTGCCGTATGGGGTGCCAACATCGTGCAGACCGAAGGGGCCCATTCGCGGGAGTGGTTGCGGGAAACCTTGAAGAAGGGTGCCAAGCTGATCGTCATCGATCCTAAGAGGATCGACATTGCCGGTAGAGCCGACCTTTGGATTAGACCCAGACCGGGAAGCGATGGCGCCTTGGCAATGGGATTGCTAAAGGTCGTCATCGATGAAGAGCTATACGACAAAGATTTTGTGGCTGACTGGACCCTTGGTTTTGACAAACTCCAGCAAGACGTAAAGACGTTTACCCTTGAAGATGTAGCGGATGTAACCTGGGTGCCCAGAGCGCAGATAGAACAGTTCGCCCGCATGGTAGCCGAGTGTAAACCGGCCTTGATCCGTATGGGCAATGTTTTCAGTCACGGAGTCAACAGTCTTCAGGCCGCGAGGGCAATCTGTATTCTGTCAGCCATCACGGGCCCGTCGAATATCCCAGGCTGGGATCTGTCCGTCAGACCAGCCAAGTGGACGCGACCCGGCCGGTTGATGCTGCTTAGCAGTTTTCCAAGAGAGGCGGAGCAGTCCCTCGGGGGTAAATACAAGTGGGCCATGATGACCGCCTACATCCCGTACCAGGCACTGACCCGGGGAATGCTGGATGAAAAAGTGAAGGCAGCGATCTATATACTCAGCAACCCCCTGTCGAGCTATCCCAACGCACGTGAAACCCACGCTGCCCTCATGAAGTTGGATTTGCTGATCGTCTCTGAGCTGTTTATGACCCCGACGGCTGCCATGGCTGACTATGTGTTGCCCGCGGCCACCACCGGTGAGCATGACACGACCGGTTACTGGGGCGGACCGCTGCGGGCATTCCCGAAGTTGGTGGATCCGCCGGGAGAGGCCTGGCCGGATGTGAAGATCATTATCGAACTGGCCAAACGACTTGGTTTAGGGTCGCACTTTCCCGCCAGTGAGAAAGAGGCGGTGGATTTGGTGCTGGAGCCGAGTGGCCTTTCTTGGGATGACTTTAAGGACAAGAGACTACTTGGCGGAACGACAACGCATAAGGAACCGGAAGCGCTGAAGGTCGCGACCCCGTCCGGCAAAGTGGAAATATTCTCCGAGCAGATACGGGATCTCGGCAGCAGTCCGATGCCTGTGTGGAAGGAATTGTCCCGACTTCATGGCGGAGATCTATCGGACGAGTTCCCCCTGCTGCTAACGACACGATTGGAGGATGCTTATAAACTCACCGGCTTTAAGCAGCTCGAATCCGGTAGAAGACGTAAACCGGAACCGACCGTAGAGATGCACCCGGACACCGCTGATTCGTTGGCGCTTGAGGAAGGGGAGTGGGTTTATATTGAAACGACTAAAGGCCGTATAAAGCAAAAGCTCGATCTGGACAAGAATCTTGACCCTAAGGTGGTATACGCTTCATTCGGATGGTGGTTTCCGGAAGAACCTGACAACCTGTTTGAGTGGGACAGATCTAACGTCAATATTCTATTCGATACTGACCTGGAAGAGCCGGTAACGGGAACGGTGGAAGTGCGTGGTGTCCCTTGTCGGGTATCCAAGGGTTAACGCGTCTCGATAATATAAAAGCAGGCAGGACCGTTAGGCAACCCTGCCTGCTTTAAGAGGTTCGCGCGGCGAATGCTACGCGAGGCCGGGTATGAATTCCGGTGGACGGGCTTCGAACATGGAGAGAGCTTCTTTTCCCGACGTCTCACATGCAATCACACAGACGCCACAGCCCCAGCAATTATCAGCAATGACCTCGGCTTTCATTTTCTTACTCTTTTTGCCGGAGGCCGAGGCTTCAGGCATGACCATCTCGATGGCGTCGAACTGGCAGCGATCCAAGCACTCCTGACATCCACCGCACTCTTCTGCATCGACAACAGCCTGGAACCTGCTCTTCTCCCAGATCTTGCCGATTGAGGTCCCTGCCATATCCGCGGGGATGTAAATCATGCAGCAATCGCGGCAACACTGGCAGCTGGTCCCAACACCCGCCATGGTGGCGTGATTGGCCCACATGTGCAGGAGTCCGTCCTCCTCACACTGGTCACTCAGTTCCAGGGCTTCCTCGGTGGTGACCGTCTTGCCTGAACTGCGGGCGTCAACGTAATCGGCGCTACGGCCGAATTGGATGCAATTCCAACGGTCTTCTTCCGAGGTATGCTCACAGTGTTCGTCCACTGATGTTGTCCGATACCTGCAGGAACAGGGAACGACAGCGATGTGCTCCTGTGCCTTCAAGATTTCTCGAAAATCGTCCTGCGGGAGAATGTTCGGCAAATCCTTGATGGAGCTGTAGGCCGGCACGATCCGTTGGGAAGGTCTTGGCGCTTGTGCAAAGCTTTTGCCCTGATCCGGGTACCACTCGTTCATAACGAAATCCTGCCACAGTTGGTAGAACTCCTTGTCAGTGTCAACGTCACGTACGCACGTCGCCTGGGTGCAGTCGTGAAACTGGCCCATGCTCCTGGCGAATCTGAAGAACTCGCGCTTGGCGTAGTCGCCTCGCGGGAATACGGCGCCCCTGACAAACAAATACTCAAGGTCTTTCTCTATATCGTCAGCATTCAGACCGGTCTTTTCAGCCACGTCCTCGGCAGTGCCCGGCAACGCCGCTGCTATCCGTGCCCGATCCGGGGTCAGCAGATTTTCCAGAATAGCCCGGAAGCGGTCCGACTTCGGATAGCCCAATTGCTTCATCAGAAAGGCATAGGATTCACTTGCATTCATGGGTAACGTCTCCTCTTACGTGTCTTCCGGCTAATCGATTTACCGGTGGAAATTTGGCATCAAGAAAATCAGTATGCTGAATGGTCTGGTTTATGTCAACGCACCGCCGGACGCAGGTGAGTTGTGTTGCGATGACCGCTGGCTCGCCTGCTCATATATCATAAACCAAGGAATTGTATCGACATTCCGCACAAGAATATCGTTGCACCCCCCAATGCATGTGTGTAGCGCTCCATGCGCGAAACCGGCATGAAACTTATTCCAAATGATGATATCAAAACGATACTCAGCATGGTCACAGTGGTAACCACACCAAACGTAATCGTCACCAGTGCCAGACTCCAAAAACTTCCTTGTGCTGCTGGATACATCAAGAGGGGGATCAAAGGTTCGCATGGCCCGAACACGAAAATGGCGAATAATACCCAGGGCGTAACATTCTTGTCTTCCTGTTGGACATGTGGGTGTATGTGCCCTTTATTGTGCGCATGTTGATGTTCGTGATGCATTTCTTTCCGGTGGAAATGAGAATGTTGATGAGTTTTGTTCCTCACGGCTTGCCGCACTCCCCAAACAAAATAAACCAGGCCAAAGGCTATCAGGGCCCATGCCGCAATGTTTCCCTGAAATGACTCGAACGCTTCCAGTTCTGTAAGTGCAATGCCAAACGCAACGCCGATCAAGCCTACTGTAACGGAGCTCAATATATGACCGATACTGCACAGAAATGTAATCAGGGCAGTCTTCCGCAGTGACCAGTTACCGGACTTCGACAGGACGATGAAGGGGAGATAGTGATCCGGACCGGACACCGTATGAATAAGCGCGATCGTAGCTGCCGCGGCAAGCAGAGACGACAATTCATACGACATGATGGCTCCCTGAGTTTAGTGTCCGGTAGTGCTGTCGACTGGTCAGCGAATTGTCCTTGCGCCTATCCCGCCCACAAGGATCGAGTCGTTAGCCGTCCGGACGCTTGTGAGCATCGAAGAAGTCAAAGATCGGCCCCATGTTCGGTGGCGCAATGTCCGAATGGCCGCCGCCTGGCACCTCGATGAAGGTCACCTCGGCGCCCACTTTACGCAGGGCATTCACCATCCTCTGCGAGCCGGTGACTGGCACGGTGCGATCGGCATCGCCGTGCACCACGATTTGTGGAATGTGACCAATCACTTCAGCCGTACGCGGGTCGCCCATTCCGGCGATGGGACCCAGACCCGCCCATATATCAGGGAAGCGAGCCGCCAGTCGCCAGGTACCGATGGCACCCATGGAATGTCCCATCAGATAGATGCGTTGCCCATCGATGGCGTAGTTGGCACGCGTGAGCGCCAACACCTCCAATACGTCCTTTTCGCTCAGCCGCCCATTGCGAGACGCCGGCCGCAGAGGGTTTACACCGTAACCGCCATCGACTCGAAAGCCCATCGGGGCCACGACGATGTAACCGCGTTCCTCAGCCAGTGCTGGAATTCCATAGAAATCGCTAAACATAGAGTCCTCGTTGCCGCCCAGCCCGTGCAACGCGACGACGAGCGGATACTGGTTGCCACTGGGGTAGTCCTTCGGCACGTAAATGCGGTACGGCATGATCTCGCCGGCGTCCGCAAGCAGATAGTGACGCTCAAAATCGCCGCTACGTGCTTTGAAAGGATCCTTGCCTTTAGCCACCGCCGCCGCGACTTCCTCGGCTGCTGCCAGTTCTTTGTCAACATCGAAGCCGCGGCTTGCCACCCAGCCGAGGTTGACCTTGCGCATGTAATCCAGCGGATAGAGGATGTCAGCGCGCAGGGATTCAGGCGCAATTTTCGCGCTCTGCCGCAGGCGCGCCATGCGCTCGTCCAGGTTGGCCCGGACATATAGTCGGGTAAATGCCGCACCGAGTGATTCCTTGTCATCGAGCAGTTCGAAGCGAACGTCGTAATCCCCGTCAGCGATAGACCCGAGATCGATCTGCATACCGATGGGCGACTCGATCATATCCAGTCCGACATCGGGTTGCTCGCCCAGGTCGTGCAGCTTGTCGCCGGGTTGCCGTCCTCTCCGGGTGCGCTGTCCCGGCTTGTGCAGTGCCACGCGCACCGTAAAACGACCGTCGCGAGCCAGCTTGGCAGGATAGATCTGTTCCAGTCGCAGCATGACCGGCCGCATCGGGTCCACGAAGGCCTGATCGGTACGCACTACGAGGGAAGCACTAAAGTCCTGGGCATCACTCCAGCCCTGGCCGCTTGTCAGCGACATGCCACGCGCCAGCTGGCGTCGTACCTCCCCCAAACGCCCGGCGCGCCATGCTGCCATCTGCTGCTTATCTACATCCGCCAATTGCGCCTTTAGTGCGTCGTCAGTCTCGACACGCGCCTTGGACATCCGATAGATGAGACCGAGCATCGAAAGGCTCGGAAGTGCTTCGGCAGCTGCATACTGCGGCAGTGCTACTGCCATGATCAGCAAACCCATGCATACACGATTTAGGAAGCGGGACATAGTCACCTCGATTCGGTCCTGCGGGACCGCGTTGTACTCTAGGGAGTTCAATTCACCGCCCATGGGCGGATAAGACCCCCTGGGAATGGAAACAGGCCAGAATAAACCATGTTTTTCAATAAGAGTCAAAGCAGACACTATCCCTGGCCTTGGGCACCGAAAACTCTTGGCAGAGCCAATTGACGGCTGCCGCGTCTGCTCCTGCTTTGATCCCAGACAACATTATGCAACCTTATGCTTTCCGAAATCATCAAGAAGGAGTGAAGCTCGGCCCTCTAAACAGACTTGTCAGGCGACGACTCTGTTATGTTGTAATGGAATCCTCGCGGGGAGATAATAAATTCAATCTGAGTGACAACGCACAACGCGCTGCATCGCTCTTCCAAAATTCTAACTAAACGCAAGTCAATAAATGCCTGCTGAGAAGGCAAGTCGCGCCCTGAAGAAATCGTTTGGGACTGGACTCGGCTTCCTTGGCAGTTGTGATCTATCCAGTCCTCTAACTATCTAACTAGAGTAGTGAAGGGGAAAAGCAAATGTCTACAATCAATTCATTTAGCCGGGTAACGGCCATCGGACTTCTGATGCTCGCCTCGTCGGCGCCCGCTTGGGCCGCGGACGATGCAGAGATCGACGAAATAGTCGTTACCGGTTCTTATATACCACGTCTCATCGAAGAGATGTCCACGCCTACAGACGTTCTGGATCGTACCGAGTTCGAAGATCAGGGCTCACCCACCATGGTCGGGATCGTGCAGAATATTCCTGTGATCAAAGGGTCGATCAATCGATCAGAACAGTACACATCCGGTGGTGTGATTACCGGACTAAAGAACATCAATATCAGAAATCTGGGTATGGGGCGTACACTGGTACTATTGAACGGCAAAAGACCGGCTACTGCCAACGCGAACACCAACTCCGATGAATACGCAGTCGATGTTGGCAACTTCCCAAACATCGCTCTGCAGCGTATTGAATTACTCAAGAACGGGGGATCTACCACATATGGCACGGACGCCATGGCGGGCGTATTCAACTTTATTACCCGGGATGAGTTCGTGGGGGCAGAATTCCGCGTCGCGCACGGTGATATCCGTAACAGCGACGCTGACAACGAGATCGGCATGATCTTCGGTATGGCCACAGGCGATGTCAACTGGGTCACCTCGATCGAGTGGGAGGAGCGGAATCCATTGCTCATCGTCGATGCCAACCAGGAGGTGGATCCGGCGCCGCTGGATGGTTCCTGGCCAATGGGATTTACCACCATGGGAAATCCCAGCTCATTCCTGCCCGCTGCCGAAACAGGCGGTCTGGATTGGGGCTATGCATACCGCACAGGGGGCCTGACCTACGAGCCCGATCCACTCTGCGGCATGAACGTGGGGCAAGCAGGGTCGTTTCCGGTTGCCGGGGACGGCCGTTGCGGATTCTACTATTCCGACTTCACTGGTGTGATCGAACCGCAGAAACGGTACAAGATCTTCAATCAGGCCAAATTGCGCATCAGTGACAGGGTGGAAGGCTATGGTGAGGTCCTGTATGCACGCTTGGAGTCCGTGTATTACGGATCGCCCACCTACCCACCAACCATGGAGATTCCCTATCCATGGGCACCCACCGCGACAATAATTCATCCTGACAATCCGGGCTTACTGGATTTCATCAACACCATGGGCGCGGGTTACGACGACATCTACCAATTTGGCGCTGTCGCTATCGGCAGAGCATGGGCGATAGAAGGACCGGTTGCCGAGATGCCCAGAACCCATGAAAACTGGCATACGGTGATGGGTGTGCGGGGTGATCTGACAGACACCATGAGATTTGATGTCTCCGGTACCTATTCGACCAGTACTTCGAATATTGATGGCCAGGATGTCCTGACTGCGAACTATGCCAGGGGTAATGCCGGGTTGGGTGGACCGGGTTGTACGCCGGTTTCAGATGATCCGATGGATCCTGCCAATGATGCGTTGCGTGGCGATACGACCAACGGCTGCTATTGGTGGAATCCGTTTGCCAGTTCCATCAATGCGGCACCGGGTAGTGCCCTCGACAATTCAGAAGCGCTTCGCCAGGATATGATCGGTGAAAGCTCAGGTATAACTGACAAACGGCAGTATCAGCTGGATGCAGTGATCGACGGGGAAGCACCACTGCAACTGGGGGGCGGAAACGTAGCCTGGGCCACGGGCGTTCAGTGGCGTTACTTCAATTCCCTGTATGATCCTACCGGCTACAATCGGGCAGCCACACCTACCGCTCCCAATCCGTTCCATTTCCTGACAACACAGATGAAAGACGAGACGGAATTCAAACGATGGGCCCTGTTTGGTGAACTATACCTGCCTGTGATGGATACTTTGGCCGTCGATCTGGGAATCCGTCATGAGGACTATGAAGACGACTCCGTAACCAACCAAGAATCGCTGCTCGCTGGGATGCAACGGACTGGTTGACGGTTCGTGCTTCGTTCGAACAGACGTTTATCGTTCCCATTGTTCGCAGTCAGCCCGGGCGATCTCTGCAGAAGGTGGGCAATGAGTACATCACCATTGAAGTACCCATCCCGGCCGCATTGGATCCGGAAGAATCGGATAATTTCAATGTTGGTATTCTGTTGAATCCGATGGAAGGATTACGTATCGGCATCGACTATTACAATATGGAGTTGAGAGACGCGTTTTCTACCGAGTCAATCTCGTCAGGGACACCCGTCCTCAATGAGAGTGGCAATACAATCAAGATTATCACTGAAGAGTTTAACGGTGGTGGTGTTGACATATCGGGTCTGGATGTCACGGCTCAATACCAATTGGATACTAAACTGGGCTCCCTTGATTTCGGTACCAATGGCGCGCTGGCGTTGGAATATGATGTGCTGGATATTGACGGCAGCTTCCTGTATGACGCGTTAGGCAAATACAACTACCTGGCAGCACCGGTGGTGGTACGATCGATGCCTGAGTTGCATATGAATGCATGGGTCGGGCTTGTATCAGGCGCTCACACCGCTCGTTTGTATGCACGCTATATCGACAGCTACAAAGTGGCAGACCCGGGACTGGCAACCATAACACCAACCGTGGATAGCTGGACAACGCTTGACTTCCACTACACCTTTTCATTCCTTGAGAACGAAAAGGCGAAGATCGCCGTATCGTTGATCAACCTTACGGATGAATCCCCGCCCCTGTCGCCACATGAAGCAGCTTATGACGCGTTTACCCATTCACCTGTGGGTCGTATCATCAAGCTGGCGTTTACATATACGCTTGAGTGATCACATTAATCCTCCGGGATAATACCTCGGAGGATTTCCTTTCTAACAATCACCGGATACACAGTATCCGGTGATTTCTTTTGCAGATCGTTTGTTCTATTCTGCCTATCCTCGTCAGGAGAGTCTCATAGATAGGAGAGAATATGGACAGCCAGTGGGAGCTAAGTCATTCGGGGGTATTCGTTAAGGATTTTTTCAAAACCCTTGAATACTATCAATCCTTGGGCATTGCCGTTGAACCTTTCGGTCTGTCACGCAAGACGGGTGTATCGCCTGCTGAAATGACCCAGGTGATCACCATATTCGGTAAGGAGCGTCCGCCCCCTGATCCCTCGGCGACTCGTTATCTGGAGCTTCTCTACATAGGTGACTTTGAACTCGAGGTATTGCAGGCGCCTGCAGAGCCGCCCAAGGGGGACGCTTTAGCCTACGGCGAGGGCATCAACCACGTCACTTTCAATGTACCCGACATCGATGGGGAGACGGCCAAACTCGTTAACAAAGGCCTGCCCATAATCTTCGACCTGACACGGGACGGCATCCGTTTCGAGGACTACCTGGACACGCGCGAGTTCGGCAATATCATCCTGTCGCTCCGCCCGGCCGAGAGCATCGATGCCAAAGCAAGGAAGGCCAACTTGGGAATAGTCAACTGGCGATTCCTTGGCCATGGCGTAACGGTCGCGGACCTGGACAAGACGGTGGAATACTATCAATCGTTGGGCATCGCGACGATTCAACCTGAGGCCATGTTTGACAGCGGATCGATGACGAATCTCGAGTCCTATGGCAGAACTCCCGATTCCAGCATCAAGGCCCGAACCAGGGCGGCCCAGGTAGGCCCCACGTTATATGAGTTCATCCAGCCTCTTGAAGGAGAGTCCATCTACAAGGAGTCTCTGGAGAAAAGAGGCGAGGGCATCATCGACATGACGTTCAGCGTGGATGATCTTGACAAAGAGGCTGCCCAACTGGTTGAGAAAGGGGTGTCGATTGTACTCGGCGGCACGCCTCAGAGCGACCGTGCCTTTGCATACTTCGACACCCGTGAAGACGGCGGGGACATTATGATAAAGCTCATACAGGCAGGATGAAAAAAGGCGGTAAATGGCGCGGGTCAAAGCTTTCGATATATGCGGCTCGGTGTCAACAAATTGGAGGGCCGCTGGTATAATGCCGGTCGGGTCAAAAGAGGACAGGTCATGAAGAAGAACCTAGTTGGTCTAGTAGTCGTCATGTTGGTTAGTGCATGTGCATCCATGTTCAACACAGGGCCGAACGTAAGCGGTACCTGGAATGTGGCTATCGACACTCAGGGGGGAGTGCTCGAGCGTTCCTTAGAACTGATACAGGACGGTGATCAGTTGACGGGTACTTACAATACGCAGGCGGGACCTGTGCCTATAAAGGGGACCTTTTCCGACAACAGCATCAGTTTCAAATTGACCATCGAGATACAGGGACAATCTGTGGAACTGAGCTATGCTGCCACAGTTGAAGGCGACAAGATCAGCGGCACCGTGAATGCGGGCGACTTTGGATCGATTCCCTTCACCGGGACGCGTCAGCAGTAGCGCCAGCAATACGAGCGGGCGAATCTGGCCTGCAGGGATTTCTCTAAATGCTATCCACTCGTGCGCCTGAACAGAACAAGATCAAGCAGAGACGTGATTACGAATAACACGAGAGCAAGCAATACTCGTGCATCACCGGGGTTGTAGAGAGCCTCCACAGGCGAGGGTGCTGTCCACGACAGTAATCCTATCGTCATGCCGTTCTGAAGAGACAGGTTTGCTGCTGATTTCAATCATGTCCTTGCGATGGCGCATGTTCATCCAGCAGCGCTTCCAGCTTCGCGACACGGTCCCGCTGTTGGGCAGGTCGACGCCATTCATTACAGGATCGGTTGGTAGCCGCAATCCGGGAAAACGCAATATACAGGGCAGCGCGATTGACTGGTGCAGGCATCCCGGAGCCCCGGAATTAGGCTCACTTGACTAGCATCAGGTGTATTGGATTCTATCCTTGACAGGTTGACAGAATCGTAGTTTATTGATTTTAGCCGCAATCTCCCCAGGTGTAGTATGGAAAACAATCACGTAACTGACCGAACTCGCATCAATCGTGTCGACGAGTGGAAATCTCGTCTGGCAATCTTCGTATCTGGCCTGCTAGTCTTTGAGCTGATCTCAGGCCTTTCCATCTGGCTACTGCCGTTCAGCATACCCAACCAGATCCTGGTGATCATGCACACGGTGGTGGGGGTCCTCTTCCTCGTCCCGTTTCTGATCTATCAGGGGCGTCACTGGTTGATCTATCGCGACCGACTGTGGTCGCACTTTATGGTCACTGGGTACGTGGCGTTTGCAGCCGTGGCGCTCAACGCCGTCTCCGGTCTGATCCTCGCCGTGCAGGCCGTCTTCGGGACCGCGATCTCCTACACCTGGGACACGGTACACATCATTACCTCTCTGGTGGTCCTGGCCTTCCTGGCCCCACATGTGGCACTTCTGTATGGCCGCGACCGCAAAGGCCGATCAGAGGAGGGGCAGCAGGTACTGGCCGCTGAGAAGCACTGGACTAAGGGGGTCCTGGCATGGTCGGTCAGCTGCTTCGTGGCCCTGGCGGCCCTCACCTGGCTCTATCAGCCAGTCGTTTGGGATAACGAATTTCCCGAAGGCTACACGATCGAGGAGGGCAAGACTCCATTCAGCCCGAGCCTCGCCAACACCACCACTGGGGGCGCTTACGACGATCGCTCCCTGACCGATAGCAAGAGCTGCGGCAGCAGTCGCTGCCACGAAGAGATCTACGACGAATGGGCGGTCAGCGCACATCGATGGTCCTCCATGGATCCTGCCTTTCAGGTGATTCAAGAGGTGATGGCCAAGCAAAACGGCCCGGACAGCACCCGTTACTGCGGCGGCTGCCACGACCCCGCCTCTCTCTTCGCCGGTACCAAGAATGTCCTCACTGAAGATCTTTCCAGCGTCCGCGGCTACGACGAGGGCGTCTCCTGTCTGGTGTGCCACTCCATCCGCGAGACCGACCTCAAAGGGAACGCAAATTACCTCATCGCCCAGCCGGAACGCTACCTTTTCGAGGTGAGCGAAGGGGCCACCGCCAAGTTCGTCTCGGATTTCCTGATCCGCTCCTATCCGCAGAAGCACCTGGACGTATTCTCCAAGCGACTCTTCAAGACTCCGGAGTATTGCGCGGCCTGCCACAAGCAATTCATCGACGAGGAGGTAAACGAGGTCGGCTGGGTACAGCTCCAGAACCAATTCGACAACTGGCGCAAGAGTAAGTGGAACCCGGAGGGAGAGCCGGACAAGGTGGTTGAATGCCGGGAATGCCACATGCCGCTGCAGGACTCGAACGATCCAGCCGCCGGCGACGACCTCGACAACAATCGCAACAGCGAAGACGGCAAGCACCGGGACCATCGCTTCATCGCCGCCAACACGTTGATACCCCAGTTGCTCGAACTGCCTGGCTGGGAGGAGCACCGCGATCTGACCGAAGCATGGCTGCAGGGCAAACGCAACATCCCGGAGATCGAGGACAAGTGGAGCGCAGGGCCGGCCGTTTCGATCGAGATCCAGTCCAAGGACGTAGTCCGGCCGGGAGAGAAGCTGGATATCAGCGTGGTCATCTCAAATAATAAGGTTGGCCACGACTTCCCGACAGGTCCCCTCGATATCATCCAGTCCTGGATCCATCTGGAAGTGCAGGACGACAGCGGCACGACGTTGCTGGCCAGTGGTGCAGTGGATGAGGATCACTTCATCGAACCCGGTGCGTTCATGTTCAAGGCGGAACCGGTGGATCGGTATGGCAATCTGATCGATCGACACAACCTTTGGGAGATGGTGGGGGTGCGATACCGACGTGCCCTGTTCCCCGGCTTCAGCGACGTAGCCCGTTACAGTGTCATCTGCCCGTCGACCGCGGAGCGTGATCCGGCGCCCGACGAGGAGAAAACGGAACGCGTTATCAAGAGTGACTTCACCGTAGATGCACCACCGGCTGGCGGCACACTACGGGTGCGGGCGTCCCTCGACTACCGCAAGATCGACCAGTACCTGATGAACTTCGCCTTCGGCGAGGATACTGAGCTCACGGCACCCGTGGTAACGATGTCCGTCGACGAGAAGACGATCAGAATAGAGGAGGGCTAGGTGTCCCGGCGGATCCGGTTGATCTGGACCACCTCGATCGTCTGTACGTTCTTCGTCCTAATCGCAACCTTCCTCCTCCTGCAATGGCAGGAGGAGGACGCCCCTTACGTAGCCGGTCAGGAACAGGAGGGTATCACCCGAAGTCTCGATCGCAGTCTCCAGCGGGCGTCCTCTGACATCCGATTCACGGAAGTCACCGAGCAGGCAGGCATCCGTTTCGAGCACTTCCCGTTCACTCGCACCAGCCAGCTTCCGGAGGACATGGGATCGGGCGTCGCCTGGGGGGACTACGACGGTGACGGACTCGCCGATCTCTTCCTGGTCAATTTCGCTGCACCTGTGGGCGTCTCCGAGGCGGAGATGGCGGCCGGAGCTGTCACCGATCGGCTCTATCGCAACCGAGGCGACGGCACTTTCAAGGACGTGACCGAATCCACCGGTGTAGGCGCCGCACACCGGGGAATGGCAGCGGCCTGGGGAGACTTCGACGCAGACGGCGACCTCGACCTGTTCACGACCTCCTGGGGAGAAAACCTGCTGTGGGAAAACCTCGGAGGAACGTTCCGCGACGTGACGGCGAAGGCCGGCCTAGGTGGCGAGGGGTACTGGGCCGGAGCGGCCTGGGCGGACTTCGACCAGGACGGCGACCTGGATCTTTACGTCTGCGGTTATGTGCAGTACCTGCCGGAGGAGCCCGGCTCCAGCCGAACGCTGGCAGGAGACGCGCAATTCCCCTATACGCTCAACCCGTCGTCCTACGCACCTCATTCGAATCGTTTCTACGTTAACCGGGGCGATGGCACCTTTGACGAACTGGCGGAGAGCGCCGGTGTCCTCGGTGAGAACGGCCGCAGCCTGGCTGCAGCCTGGGCGGACTTCGACCAGGACGGTCTTCCCGACCTCTACGTAGCCAACGACGTATCAGACAACATGCTTTTCCGGAACCGCGGGGACGGCACGTTCGAGAATGTCAGCTACCAGGCGTTGGTGGCCGACTACCGCGGCTCCATGGGAATCGCCGTCGGTGACTGGGACGGTGATCTGGACCTCGATCTGTTTATCACCCACTGGATAGCCCAGGAGAATGCGCTCTACTCCAATCTGACCTTCGATCTCAAAGAGGTGGAAGGGTCATCGGGGGCGCTACTCTTCGAGGATGCAGCCGATCGCGTCGGTCTCGGCCAGATCGCCCTCGATATGATCGGCTGGGGAACGGCCTTCGCCGATCTTGACAGCGATGGCTGGCTGGACCTCTTCGTCGCCAATGGCAGCACCTTTCAGCGTAGAGACAATCCCGCCCTGCTCGTCCCAATGGATCCCCACATCTACTGGAACCAGGGCGCCACACAAGGCTTTTATGAGGTAGGCGAAACGGCCGGTATTCGCACCAATCCACCCGGCGGAGCTCGCGGTGCGGCCTTCGCCGATTACGATCGGGACGGTGATCTCGATTTGGCGATCGTGCGGCTCGGAGGGAAAGCTCGTCTGCTACGCAACGACTCGGATGGTGGCCATTGGGTGGCTCTCCGTCTTCAGGCGATGTCCGGTCACCCCTCGGGACTCGGTGCACGCATCACGGTACACGCCGGTGACCGAGCACAGCTACGCGAGGCAGGATCCGGTGCGTCCTATCTCTCACAGAACCACTCGGACGTGGTTGTGGGGCTCGGCTCCGCAACCCGCATCAACCGCCTCGAGATCACCTGGCCGGGCGGCAGCCAGCAGGTCTGGCAAGATCTTGCTGTCGATCAGATATTTAGCGTCGTAGAAGGGGGCGAGCCCCAGGTGATCGCTTCCGCCGACTCCACTGCGGGAGACGCCTCGGCCACTGACGCTCAGTCAGCCGGTCGCAGTGCCGCACCGCGCCGAATCTCGAACGTTTCGAATCACGCATTGGTGGCGGACCTCTCCTCGAACCTGAGCCAGGAGCAGAAGATCCGATTCTGGGAGCTTCGTAAGAGCGCCGGTCGCCTGTTCGGAAATGGCAAGTGGGCTGAGGCAGCGGATCTGTTCGAACAGATGATCCAATTGGAACCCAGCCACAAGGACGCCCTTTACTATCGCGGTAACTCCCTGCTCGAGCTCGAACGCTATGCCGAGGCGAAATCAAGCTGGGAGCGACTGATCGAGGTAAATCCAGTCAGCTCAAGAGCCTGGGTCCAGATGGGGATTCTGCACGCTCTACCCGCCGCGACGGAAGTCTACGATCTGGAGGCGGCAGCCACCGCATTCGAGAAAGCCCACCAGATCAATCGGGAGGAAAGCCGCCCGCTGGTGCTCTGGGGGGAAGCGGCCGTCGCCCTCGGCAGGGCTGAGCTAGCCGCAAGGGTACTCGCGTCCGCTTACCGGATGAACCCGCGAGCCACCTCCGCCCTTTACCTGAGCGCCTACGTTTCGTGGAAACGCGGGGATGCAGATCAAAGCCAGGAACTCCTCAGGCGTGCCCATCGCTCCTTTCAAGCACCCGAGTCCGCCGGCGGGCTAATCGGCGAGGGCGACACGCGATCCGCTTTGATGGCGGAGACGCGCAAAAAGGCTGCCCAACGCAGGCTCTTTTCCGGGTGCCTTGAGGATCTCCGTCAGGCCGAACCACCGCTGGTACCGGATCTGGTCTTCTCCTGTGTCGATCGCGCCCGGGCAGAGCTGCCCCAGCCCGACTGAAACGCGCAGATGATGCACTTCGCATCGAACTTTAGGCATTAAGCGTTCGAATGCGACAGGTCCACGTACTACCAGATGGACACCCGTTCTTCGGGTGGGAGATAGAGTGCATCTCCTTCCTTAACGTCAAACGCGCTATACCACTCATCCACATTTCGTACCACACCGTTGACACGGAATTCAAGCGGCGAGTGGGGATCAGATTTCAAGCGCTGCAAGGTCGTTTCCGCTCGCACCTTGGTACGCCAGGATTGCGCATAGGACAAGAAGAATCGTTTAGCGGCTGACATGCCGTCAATTACCGGCGCTTCTGCCCCCTCAAGGGATAACCGATAGGCGTGATAGGCGACGGACACCCCTCCCAAGTCGCCGATGTTTTCGCCCATGGTGAATTTGCCATCCACGAAGTTATCCGCTACGGCTTCGTAGCTGCTGTATTGCTCCCCCAGTCGCGCCGTCCTCGTCTCGAATGATTTGCGATCGCTTTCCGTCCACCAATTGCGCTTGACGCCATTGGCATCGGACTTGGATCCCTGGTCGTCGAAGCCATGACCCATCTCATGACCAATAACAGCCCCGATTGATCCGTAGTTAACCGCTGCATCGGCATTGGGATCAAATTACGGGGCCTCCAGAATCGCTGCGGGAAATACGATTTCATTGAAGGATGCATTGTAGTAGGCGTTGACGGTCTGAGGCATCATGAACCATTCGTCTCGGTCCGTCGGTCGCTTCAACCGGGCAACATCGTAATCCTCAAAAAACTTGCTGATGCGCCGTGCGTTTCCAAACAAATCGTTGCGCTCGATAACAATCGCGCTGAGATCCAGCCACTGATCCGGGTAACCGATCTTGGGTCGAAAAGTGGCCAGTTTCCTTCGCGCTTCTACCTTAGTTTCTTCTCCCATCCACTCCAGCGCATCTATTCGCTCCCGATACGCGGTCCGCAAGAATTCCACCAGCTCGTCCATCCGGGCTTTTGACGATTCCGGAAAGTGACGCTTGACGTATACCTGCCCGAGCGCCTCGCCAAGACCTGTCTTGGCACCGACCCGGGCGACTCCTCGTTTCCACCTTGCCAGTTGCTGCTGCTGACCTCTCAGCACTTTGCCCCAAAACTCAAAGTTCGCATCATCGATCGCCGCGGACAGAAGACTCGCGTTATTTGAGATCGAGTGATAAGTAAGGTAGGTTTTCCATACGCTGAGAGGTTCGCTGTTGATGAGTTCGATAAGCGGATTGATGGTATCGGGATGGTTAACATTGACCTCCTCCAGATCATGGACATTCGCTGCTGACAGAAACAGATCCCAATTGAAGTTGCCGTAATCTTGCTTCAGCTGGGAGACGGACGTCGGGTTGAACGTTTTATCACGGTCTCTGCGGTCAGCCCGGACCCACTGATATCCGGCAATTTTGGTTTCCAGCGCGAGGATCTGCTCAGCTTTTGGGTTGCTCGCTTCGATCGCCGCGAAGTCCAGCATCCGCGCAATATGGTTTTTGTAGGCTTCACGAATGCCCTTAAACTGTTCAGTATCATCCAGGTAGTAGTCCCGGTCCGGTAAACCCATGCCGCCAAGGCCTACGTTGAAATTGAATCGATCCGGGTTTCTTGGGTCGATTCCCAGTCCAGTAGCCAACGGACTGATGCCGTTGACATAGTAGAGCTGACCGAATTCTGCCGTTAGTTCGGCTACGTTGGAAATGCCTGCAATACGATCAAGATCGGGTTGCAGCGGCTTGATCCCCAGTTCATTCACAGTCACCGTGTCCATCCAACTGGCGTAATAGTCACCAACCTTTTGTTCCGGAGAGCCCTTGCTGCCACCACCTGCTCCCAGTTCTTCGATAATTGCTTTGACCCTCCCTTCAGCCCGTTCGTGGACGATAAGAGAAACACCATAGCTGGTCCTTTCCTCCGGGATCTCGTGCGCCGCAAGCCAATTGCCATTGGCATGGCTATAGAAATCATCGCCGGGATTCACAGTCTCGTTCCTGGCATCAAGATCCACTCCCCAGGACCCATAGACTGGTTTGCTCTGACCGGCCTCATCGGGTGGACTCGTCACTTCAGTCTGTCTTACTGTCCGCTCGTTGTCGCAAGCTGCGAGAACGAATACCAACAACATTAGGGTTACTTTACTCTTAAGCATATGCCTCATTTTTTCTCCAAGAGGGAAACCGATCGCCCCTGATTTATGACTCTCCATCACACCTGTTGCTGTCACCAAAATATCAGACTGAAACTATCCATGGAAGAGAAGATCATCTCTCTCAGAGTCAATGGGGTCCGCACTGGAAACGTCAATCAGACCCGATGTGTGTCTTACAGTTCTCGTCGGGCTGCGTCTATCCACTCCCTATGGGACTTTGTGTAGAACTTTGGGGAATTTGCTGCAGTTGTTATGATCTCATTGAAAAGCGTATCAGCCAAACTGTTGCGACCACGCTTCTTGCACAACAGTGCATACCTGTATTTTGCTTCCGGGCCGGGATAGTAATTGGCGACCGCCTCATATTCGTCAAGAGCGTCATCAATCTTATCCAGTTGCTCCAGTGCCCTGGCATACAGTAGGTGACCTGACGAGGACTTGTGATCCGGATTGGCTGCGATCAGAAGATCCAGAGTCGATAGAACTCGACTGAAATCACCGTTACCAAACAGAGCCTGTGCCAATCCCATAAGCAGTTTCGGGTCATCTTTGTATAATCCCTGCAGTGACGACTCGTAGATCTCTATGGCTTCGCCAAAGTGACCTTTTTCTGCACACTGCTCGGCCAACCGAATTGCATTATCGACATTATGGGTCATTTCTAACAGTTGAGCTGAGTGTCTCATATCCCGATTCGGATCCAGTTTATCAGTCAACGTCTTGCCGGCGGTTCGTGCCGGCTTACCCAGCAACTCGGGTATCAATTCGACAATCGCATAGACGACGCAACCCACCAGGGGAAACATAACGATGAAATACAGCCACTTCGTATCCCTGCCGGACTTAACAACATGTACTGCAAAAGCTACCTGTATGATCACTGACAGAATGATTAATGGCATTCAGCCACCCCGGAAGACAATTGCTGGATCTCGAGGAGGAGATCCTCAAGTATCGAGCACGTCGTCCCTGTGTGCTATCGTTAGCTGGAAGCTAATAGAGATTGACCATCCTCACTCGAGTATGATGGTCTCACCCATGCCACCGCTATTGATCGACTCAGTTTTGGTTAACGAAGCGCCAACGATTTTCTTCACTTCCAGATTGGCAAGTCCATTGACTGCCTGGATGATCGTCATCGGCAGATCTCGCCAGGTCCCTTCGTTAAACTGAACAGTCCCGTCACCCGTCCAGACATCGATGTTCTTCACGTCTGGCACCGGTGCGTTTCTGCTGGTACTCATCGTCAGATAATCAGCATCAGCTTCATCGGTGGTGCCGGTTCGACGGATATACTTCCAGTGAATCGAACCCTCACTGACAGAACCTGCCGAGGCCTGCTGACGAGATTGCAGTTCTTCCTGGCTGAGTTGCCGCATGTTATCGAGTGCGATCTCCATGAACCTGTAGCCATACCAGCCTGCCACGCCGTGAGCACGGGTCCTGGTGATTCTCAACGGCTCGATATCGGCGTATACCTTCGACCATCCAATCCCCTCTCGTCCTGCAATAATGGGGTCCGTCAGGTTTTCCCAGATCACCGGCGCGAATTCACCGTGGATTTGTCGTTCCTTGCCGTTGAACGTAACCGGGAACGTCACCATGATGATTTCGTAAGTGCGACCGCCCCACATGCGCAGATCACCCACATTGTAGTTGGCCGAAACTGAGACGACCGGGTCGCCTCTCAATTCAAGACCTTTTCCTTCCGGCAGTATCAGTTCCAACTGCTCCTTATCAGTTTCGAAACTAACGGCCAGGCTGGTGGTCGTTCGTGCGTAAACTCCATCACCGAACTGTTCCTTGGTCGCTTCGTTTTCGCCAAATGGCGAACCGAACTCTACCGGCATGATCCAGCCCTTCGATCGTGTTAGCAATTTTGCCATGATTAATCTCCCTATCTCTGCAATCACGATTGCACTGGCTAAGGTGCAGGTTTCAGTCTGTTATGAGGTCCATAAAACTTCTGACGGCTGACGAGACTGGACTTCACGCCAAGACCGCAATGATCCTGTCGGCAGTCATTATTTGCTTGCCATAAACCCTTGTCAACGAATCCGAGGCGTCGACTGCATCGATTGCCAAGTGTGTGCCTGAGCGTTTTGCTAGTGTGCTGTCCCGCAACTGAGTGGTCGTTATTCGGTCGGCATATTTTGTTCCTGGCGAGGCGCGAGGACGCCGTAGGTTGGGCACCCTCGCCGGGCGCCCCTCGTCGGGCACGCCCAGTCGAAGTCCAGGGACCAAATAGGCCAGCGAATAAGGCCAGGTAATTGTGGGACAGTACACTAATACACCACCTTTGCGTCGATAAGCCTCTGCACCTCGTTCTGCGCGAGGCCGAGAATGTCACCCAGGACAGCAAAACTGTCCTGGCCAAGATCTGGAGCCGGGTTCACCTTGGGCCGAGGTCCCGGCCGGAATTTCCATGGCAGCCCGGGCAGCCTCAACACCTCTCCCTGGTTCGTCTCGTGGCTTACAAAAAAACCGTGCGCAGCCAGGTGCGGATCGTTGTATACGTCGACGCCGTTCATGGACGGACCGGCGGGGACACCCCGTGCCTGCAAACGCTCAACGGCCTCGTCAACGGACAAATCGTGGCTCCATAAGCTGATCAATTCATTCAACTTCTCTGCGTTCGCTTTACGGTCGGCCAGGGAGGCGAACTTCGGATCGTCGGCCAGACCGGGCTGCTCGACAATGCTGCACAGTGATCGCCACTGCTCGTCGCTGGTCACGGCGATCGCCACCCAGCTGTCATCACCCAGGCAGGGATACAGTCCGTGTGGCGCGTACATTGGATCGGCGTTGCCGAGGGGGCCGTGCTTGCGCCGGTTCGTGCTGAAGTCCATCAACGCCTCCGGCAACATGGTGCATATGACCTCGGCCATGGCGAAGTCAACATATTGGCCAACACCCGTTTGCGCTCGGCTGTACAGCGCGCTGACGATGAGGAAGGTCTCAAACATGCCGGTGACCGGGTCCGTCCAGACGCCACCTGGCAGCGGCCGCCCGCCGGCGTTGCCGGTAAGACCGCTCCATCCGGTAAAGCACTGTATCAGCGTGCCGTAGGCCACGTGATCACGATCCGGACCGGTGTGCCCCAACCCCGATGAGGAGACCACGATCAGGTCCGGGCGCAACGCCTTGAGGACGTCGTAGCCAAGCCCCAGACGCTCGAACACGCCGCTAGCAAAATTCTCAATCACCACGTCGCTCACCGCGATCAGTTGCTTGGCGAGTTCCAGTCCCTCAGGCGCGGCGAGGTTCAGGGCGAGTGAGCGCTTGCTCTGATTCAGCAGATGGAAGTTCGCACCCCCACCGCGACGGGTAGGGTCCGGGCGGCGCTGACTCTCGACCTTGATGACCTCTGCGCCCATGTTTGCCAGGATGCGTGTACAGGTGGGTCCGGCAATCACCCAGCTGAAATCAACCACCCGTACGCCGGCCAACGGCAGTGAATCGTCCGCTGACTCGGTTCCACTTCGATCCCGGCTATGGTGCCCCCGATTTCCGTTTCCCTGCCCCTCGCTGCCGTGCCCCGGGCTGTCGTTCCCCGGGCGTTCGTGCCCCGGGCTGTCGTGCCCCGGGCGTTCGCGCCCCGCGCCGTCCTGTCCCATACTGCGACGACCATCTGGTGTCCCCAGCAACTCGTCGTTGTGCTGCCCCAAGGTGGGCGCAGGACTACCCACTTCCACTTGGGACTGCGAAAGGGCACAGGGCAAGCCGGCGTACGGAAATCGCCCGGCGACCGGGTGGTCAATCTCGCGAAAAAAACCACGGCTTTGGAGTTGCCTCGACTGAAACAAATCCGCCGCTGTATTCACCGGGAAGGCGGGCACATGTGCCTCCTGGGCGCGTCGGTAGATGTCCTCTTTGGCATGCTGCAAGGTCCATTCGGTAAGCAGTGGCTCCAGCTCTGGCCAGTTCTTCTGGCGTAGCTGCACCGTGCTGAACCTCTCCTCGCTCCCCCACAGCGGATCACCGATCATCTTGAGCCACGCTGCCCATTGGCGCTCTTCGCGCGGCGAGATGGCGACGTAGCCATCGCGCGTGGGTAATACCGCAACCAAGGCTCCAGGGCGGTTGTCACTTCGTCGGCGCGAGGGTCGGCGCCCTGAATCCGACTGCCCTGACTTCAAAACCAGGGCGGCATTCGACACTGCGCCCTGTGCCATCATGACCATTGCTTCCTGGGCGGATACGTCGACGTGCGTCCCCTCAACCGTTTCGGCGCGCATGGTTACCGCCATCAGGGTCGCAGTGGCCGCAGTCAGTCCCGTCACGAATTCAGCCTGGTGGCCACCGGCGCGAAGCGGCGGTTCGCTGGCGGGATCGTCGACACCGCCTAACACGCCAGGTGCGTAGCCGCTCATGTGAAAGGTGATCAAGTCGGTGGCCAGGAAATCCCGGTGTGGTCCAGTCAGTCCAAAAGGGCTCACCGAGATGACAATGAGCCGCGGGTTGCGTGCACTGAGCGCTGCGTATCCGAGCCCTAGCTCGTCCAATCTGCCGGGGGCATTGTTCTCAACGAATATGTCGGCGTCATCCAGAAGGAACAGCAGTGAGTCGCGACCTTGTTCGCTGTCGAGATCCAGGGTGATGCCTCGTTTGCCGGTATTGAGCGCAAGGAACAGCCCGCTCTTCTCAGGGTGGGGTACGTCTGCCGGAAACGGTCCGAGGCTGCGAGCCACATCCCCCGATGGATCCTCTACCTTAGTGACGCTCGCGCCGAGATCCGCTAACAATCGAGCGCAGAAGGGCGCAGAAATGTAGTGGCCATACTCGACCACCTTAAGGCCGTTGAGGAGTCCGTCCGGCATAACGACCTAACGACCGGTAAATTCGGGTGGACGCTTCTCCAGAAACGCAGCTCGCCCCTCTTTTTGATCGTCGGTCTGCGCGGCAAATGTCTGGGCAACGGCCTGGTAGTCGAACGTGGTGTCGAGGTCCTTGCCCCAGCCTTTATAGATGGCGGCTTTGGTCAACCCAATGGCTCTCGTCGGACCGTCGGCCAGTCGCTCGGCGAACTCCATGGTAGCCCCCTCCAACTGGTCGTCGGGAACCACCTTGTTAACGAGTCCCAGAAGCTGTGCACGATTGGCGTCGATGGGCTCGCCGGTAAACGCCATCTCAAGCGCCACGCCGAGGCCGACGTGGTAGTGAATCTGATTGACGCCGGTCGCCATGCCGCGCTTGACGAACGGCACGGCGAAGTTTGCGGTCTCCGATGCGACCCGTATGTCGGTGCCCATTGCCAGATTGAATCCGCCGCCGTAGGCGTGACCACGGATGCTGCCAATGACCGGCTTGGGCGTGCGACGCATGGCCTGGACCGCCACGGTCCAGCGATTCTCACCGTGAACATAGTTCTTGACGGCGTCCGGCCCCTGCGGTCGCTCAAAACCGGCTGTCTCCATACCGCTCAGGTCATCACCGGCGCAAAACGATCGCCCCGCGCCAGCCAGGATGATGCAGCGGACTTCCCCATCGTCTTCACACCGGCCAAGGGCGTGCAACAGTTCCTTGCCCAGGCGGACATCGATGGCGTTGAGTTTCTCTGGCCGGTTGAGGGTGATCGTGCCAACGCGGCCAATCTTGTCGAAGAGGATATTCTCATAGTCTGCCATGGCGCCTCCCATGTACGAAATCGGTGGCTTAGCTCGCGGATGCGGGGACCGGTTAGTATAAACCATCCTTTTCAAAGAGCACCGCATCAGCGACTGGATAATGGTTCTGCAACTGGTTGTGTCGATTGACGATACAATTTGACATTCCAGGGCATTGCCCTAAGATACGCGTTCTCAATGACACGGCGTGGACAGACGTCACAAAACGAAGAGACAGATGAACCTGGTACCCCGCAATTTGATTTCCTCCGATAGGCTGCTGACGCATGGCGTGACAGTACTGTGCCTGCATATAGGAGAACGCCGGGAGTAGGATAGACCAGAGCGCCAACAGAAAAACCTCCAGGAGTTCTCAAAAGCGGAACTCCTGGAGGTTTTTTTTTGCATTCAAGTGCCTTGTGGGCGGTTGTCTTCGCCCGGGCCAATGCCGAGAAGGGGCACTCCAGTTAGTTGAGGCCCCTTATCCCAAGACCGAGTGAGTAGGACATGAGCCGCATACAGATTGAGAGAAATATTACGCTGTTGATGATCTTCGGCTTCTTCCAGATGTTCATGATCATCATCCCGGTGATCGTGCCCCTGTTCCAGAGCAAAGGTCTCGATCTGGCACAGATATTTTATCTTCAGGCGATCTTTGCCGGTATCGTGGTCTGCTTCGAAATCCCATCAGGCTATTTTGCCGATCGCTTTGGCCGACGTCGCGCCGTGACCTGGGGTGGCTTCATGACAGGGGTGGGTTATACAGTCCTGACGTTTGCCGACGATTTCAGTGGGTTGGTGCTGTTCGAATGCAGTGTCGGCATCGGCCTGAGTCTTACCTCGGGAGCAGACATTGCTCTGCTATACGATAGCCAAAAGGAATTAGATGCCGAGCCCGAAGAGCAGCGAAACTCCATCGCCAATTTCAGGATGTCGAAGTCGATGGCCGAGACTGCGGCCGCGTTGGTCGGCGGCGTTGTTGTCCTGTACTCGTTCAACCTGTTGGTTCTCGTTCAAGCGTTCATATCCTGGTTGCCGTTTGTGGTTACGCTCTTTCTCGTGGAGCCGTCATACCATCGCCTCGACGAAGGTGGACACCTGGAAAACGCCAAGCGCGTGTTGAGTCATATCTTCGTAGACGACAGTTTTCTGCGGTTGCTATTCATTACCATGATTGCCTACAGCCTATCCACCTTCTATGTCGTGTGGCTGATGCAACCCTGGTGGGAGGGGCAGGGAATCCCACTGTCCTACTTTGGTGTGTTGTGGGCGGGACTGAATCTGATGGTCGGCGTGTCGGCCAAGGTCAGTGTCAAAATGGAAAGACATCTGGGTGCAGGATTGACCTTGACGACCATGGCGGCCTTGCCTGCCATCGGTTATTTCTCCATGGCGCTGATGGACGGCTGGGTCGTGATCCTGCTGTCCGCAGGATTCTACCTAAGCCGAGGGATCAACCAGGTGGTGTTGACGGACGCGTTCAATGCGCGTATCCCCAGTGAATTCAGGGCAACTGCTAATTCGCTAACCGGATTTGCCTTCCGGTTGGTGTTCATAGTGACTGGACCCATGATCGGGTATCTAACGAGCTGGCAGGGCCTGTCGACGACTCTGATGGTTCTGGGAATCGCAACGGCCGCTCTCTATGGGCTCTTGATGCTTCCACTGATCAAACGCATTCCTTCGCATTCGATCCAGCAGACGGGACGGGCCGCGATCGGTCGGGCCACGAATGGCCGCACCACGAACGGCCGTGGCGAAGGTAACCCGTAAGCATCCGTGCGCAAGGTCCCCGCAGGACTAACAGGCGCCCGGCGTCGCGAGCAATGTCAATCAGCTACTTCAACGATCCCGTCTTGCACAGCAGCATCCCAAACGACTTCGTGTCCCGGCACCGGCGTGTGCGGAACGAGCCGGGAGAGGACAAAGGAAACCAGGGCCATGGCGGCCCCGATCCAGAAGACGGCGGCATTGTTCGTCACCCAGACGATGCCGAGAGCGACCGGCAGTCCCACGGCTGCAATGTGGTTGATGGAAAAAGCGACGCCCGCCGTGGGCGCAATGTCCGCTGGGTCGGCAATCTTCTGAAAGTACGTTTTGATCGCCAGCGACATGGCGAACAGCGCGTGATCGAGGAAGAAAAGAGATGCAGCAGCAAAGCCGATAAGCGGCAGCCCGAACAGGGCCTTCGTTCCCACCGGCAGGCTCGCAACCATCCCATAGGCAGAGAAGATGATGACAAGGCCTACATACTCAAAGCCAAGCGACTTGCGTTCGCCGTACTTGTGAATGAGTTGACCAATCTTCGGCGCCAGAAACATATTGATAAGGTGGTTGAAGAGATACAGGCAAGTCATGGCCACGATGGGAAAGCCGAAGCGTTCGACCATCATGAAGCCTGCAAACACAACGAATATCTGTCGTCTCGCACCACTCATAAAGGTGAGTGCGTAATAGAGCCAGTAGCGCTTTCTGAGGACCAGCTCTTTTCTCTGTGCCACCTGCTGTTTGTAAAGCGGGAAGTAGAAGGCTACGAACACAGAGATGATAATCGTTAGGGATCCACCAATCAGGTAGATGTATTTGTAGTCGATTCCGAGCACTGTCCTGGTCGTAAGGATGATCCCGTAGGCAGCCAGGCTTGCGAATGAACTCGCACCGATGATCTTGCCGATGGTCTGTGGCGCGCGGTGTTTAGGTATCCACTGCAACTGGAGTGATTGCTGGCCCGTCTCATAGTAGTGAAAGCCGACCGACATCAGCATGGTCGTCGCGTAAAGGCCCCAGACCGAAGGGAAGAATCCGGTAAGGGCTACGCCAAAGCCGGCAAGTCCGAGCGACAGGATGGTGAACCTCTGTTCCCGAATGAAGATGGTGATGAAGACGAAGAGAAAGGTGAGGAATCCCGGGATCTCCCGCAGGCTTTGCAGCCTGCCGATCTCAACACCGGTGAATGCTGCCTTCTCTATGGCAAAGTTATCCAGCATCGTCCGCCAGATCGAAAACGTCAGTGGCATGGCGATCGCCATGATCACCAGCAATGTGATCTGGTTTCGGCTTTCGGTCTCAGTTCCACCGGTTATCCAGTGTGTCAGCCTTGTCAGCATGTGGGAGTCCTGACGATTTGATTTCCCCTGGGGGATGCAGCAGATCCCAGGCGCATGTTACCTGGTTGGCCTGGAGACGCCAGAATAAACCATGTTTTGCAGCGAGTGTCAAAATGCACTCTCGACTCCCTGTCTAGCTAGTTCTTGTCCGGAAAGGGCTGTTTTCGCGGTCGAGGTCACATAATCGAACCGACTGATGCCCACTTGAGACTACTATAGTAGGACAAGAACACCCACGACCTATCCCAGGGGAACGGAAACTTTAGTTTCCGGACAGGAACTAGCCTTGATCTGACAAAAAAGTTCACCTTACACAGGTAGTTAGACACAGGAAGTGCCTGTAATTTGCGATAATGTTGATGTTTCGCGACATAAACATTAACAAATCAAAGGACACTCCCTGTGCGGTTAAGAAGATCA
>JASMJM010000136.1 GCA_030749725.1 Pseudomonadales bacterium
AGGCGATGATGGACTGCCACTGGGCGATGATGGACTGCCACTAGGCGATGATGGACTGCCACTAGGCGATGATGGACTGCCACTAGGCGATGATGGACTGCCACTAGGCGATGATGGACTGCCACTAGGCGATGATGGACTGCCACTAGGCGATGACGGACTGCCGCTCGGCGATGATTCACTGCCACTGGGTGACGAAGGACTACTGCTCGGCGATGGAGGACTGTCGCTCGGTTGTGATGGGCTGCTACTGGGTGGGGCAGGACTGCCACTGGGTGTGGGAGGGCTGGGTGACGAGGGTGGCGGTGAACTGCTGGGTGGTGTTGGAGTCGGCGGCGTATCAGCCGACTTGCAGCCCGCCAGCAAAAGGACTATCGCCAGACATTGAATGACCAGATATCTAATTTTCATAACGACCATCCTGTAGTTTTGACAGCTGTATCTCTTGCCGCCTACCTGCCCCTGCTGGATGAGCAACTTACCCACACTGTATTTTAAGCGCTCTCCTACCATTTTATTAGTTCCATCGCCAATTTATTCGACCTAGCAGCCTGCGAGCCCAATAAACGACATTTTGTGTGAGGAAACCTGAAGATTAACTGAATAGACCCGCCTAAGTTCCAACCTGTTCCAGACCGTATAACTGGTTGGTTCGGAATTGGGACGTATTGTTCCCCTGAATCGGCGCTTTAGCTTCTTGTAGAAGCTGGGATCGAGTAGTATGCGGAAACGGACCATGGGTCGGAACACTCTTGATGCTTGCTTCAGAGGCACAGTTTGAAAGTGGCGGCGCATATAACCGGTCAGATATGGATATCGGGCGTTCCATCCCACGTGATGAACTTTTTGTTGAGGCGTGGTACTAAAATTGTATGGATGATTTATTTTCTGTGGCTATAGAGCGCACCAGCAAAATGCTGCTTTCGCTTTTGGCCGCGTTGTCAGTGAGCCTCATTGCTGGGTGCGGCACCAGTGTTGCTGTGAAGGGTACATTGCCAACACCGGTGGTCAGGCAGATTCCGCTTCATGTGGGTGTGCTCTACACCAGTGAGTTCAAGGAGTTTCTGCACACAGAGCGGGTGCGTGAGAGAGGGACCTATAAGATAGATATCGGCCAGCAGAATTACAGCTTCTTTCAGCGCTTGTTCGAGGCGATGTTCGTGGAAAGCAGGGAAGTGTCTGCACCACCTCTGTCTTCGAAAGATAGTAAGGGGCTGGCGGGCATAATCGTCCCCAAAATAACCAAATACGGTTTCCTCAGCCCGCATATCTCAGGACTGAAATTCTATTCGGCCTCCATACAATACCATATGACCATCTACGACATGGACGGTGTGCCGCTGGCTGAGTGGGACGTAGTCGGATACGGTAAGACCCCGAGTAGCAGCTTTGGTGAGGGTGAAGCGCTTGGAGAAGCAACCATGCTGGCGATCCGCGACGGAGGCGCCAGAATTGCTATGGAGACCGTCGAACAACCCGGGGTCAGGAAGTGGCTGTCCAGCAACGGTATCGGCATTGAGTCGAGGGCAGACTGATGGAAGGCAAACTGTTTTTGATACGATCGCTCGGCGGCATGGCTTGCATCACGATGCTGAGCGCCTGTGTCTCATCCCGTATTGAGGAAAACCGTCAGACAGTGACTGGCATCGAGGAGGGGGAAGCCCTGGTGATTCTGGGTCGTGCCAGCTACAACGAACTGGAGACTGAGGAAAGCTTTACCAATTGCATGGCAAAGGCCATGTCGAGAGGAGATTCGCCTCTGGCCCTGGTGACGGAAAAGGAGTTCAAAGACAAGCTCTATCCCTGGTTCGAACCTAGGACAGCACCTACATCGGCTGACGATCTAACCGATCTGTTCGCGCGGCCCGGTGTCGCAGAACAGGTTAGCAATACCAAGGTGCGTTATCTGGCCTGGATCGATGGTAATACGGTCACTATCGACAAAGGTGGCAGCTTCAGCTGTACTCTCAGTTCTTTTGGTGGAGGTTGCTTCGGTATGAGCTATTGGGAGGAGGATGCCTCCTACCAGGCTTCTATCTGGGATCTCAAGAATCTAAGTACCGCAGGTGAGATAAGTGCCGATGCCAATGGTACCTCCTACCTGGCAGGGCTGGTCGTCCCCATCCCCATTATGGCTCGACCAGGCAGCGCCGCATGCAAGGCGCTGGCCAAACAGCTGAAGGAATTTCTTATTGAAAGTCCGGTTGAATCGTGATCTTGGAAGACGTTTGTCTTTTGACGATCACGTAGGCTTGATGTAGAGACAGTTGTTCCGAGACCACAGGCCGTCCATCAATCATTCTGGGCCTATATCGATAACTATACATCTCGCTGCGCAGCGATCGTTGCGATTCATTGGGAACGTTCGCATCAATGATTTCGATATCAGTCACGTGTCCATCGTCCCGAACTGTGAAATCCACGTCTACGTAGAGTTCCTGTGAGCCTGCGCTGGGAAAGGGGCCAATGGGTAAGATTCTTGGATGGGGATAGAGGCGGTAGGGCGTACCAAAGATCTCCTCGCGTAATTCTGCAAAATCGGGTTTGTCCTTGATGAGATCCCAGGCATGCTGGTACACGGTGGTTGCCTTTCGATTGCTTGAGATGATATAGGCATCTGCCAGATCCACCAGAGCCTTCACTCGATCCGCGACATCCGCTTCGATGCTCTCACTGATGATGTTCTGGCGCCTTTCAAGGGCGTTTTCACCACGGCTTCGATAGTCACTTTGTTGCATGCCGATTTTGCCGAGACTCAGTAGCGGCTCGCTGAGACGCAGATCGGTTTCACTGAAATTTGTCTCAATGATATCTACAGCTCTCCGGTAGAGCGCCACAGCATCGTGATTGTTGCCCCGCGCGACGAAGTAGCGGGCCAGTTTTTCGATGGCTGGAACAACACGGGGATCATCCTTGCCGTATTCAACTTCGTTTATCTTGAGGGCGAACTTGCTCTCTTGATTGGCAGATTCCAGATTCCCTGCCAGGAGGTCGACACGGGACAGTTGATCGACCATCGTTATCTGCTCGAGAGCATAGACGCCGAGAATACGATGGGTGATGTGCTGTGCGCGTCTGAAGGCAAGGGTCGCCTCGCTATACTCACCCTCTTCGGTCAAAGTTATGCCAAGGCCGTGCAGTGGCAGGACCAATTGCTCAGCGAAAATCCCCTTGTGGCTTTGCAGGATGTCTATACAAAGATTGAAGTTCGTTTTGGCGTTCTCAAAGTCTGCCGACGATAGCTGCAGCGTTGCCAGATCCGAGTAGGGCTTTGCCAGCAACAGCGAATTGTCTTCCGTCGCAGTCTGTTTCACCAAGTGCACGATTCGAGATGCCGTCGCCACTGCGGCCCCTACATCTCCCTCTCTTCGCTGCTTCATCATGTGCTCGTGGACCTGCTGTATCTCAGCTGGAACGCCGGGCAGAACTTGTCCTAGTTCAGTCTGCAAGTCAGATGCAGCCAGCAGCCGCGTTGCAGTGACGAGCAGAACTAAAACTGATAGAAAACGCATAGGTAGATTACTTGTTGGTTTGAAGCCCAAGTTTGTCGACAGGGCCCTGCTGTTCGAGCGACTGGCCTTACTTGAACACCTGTGTCAGTTGAACGTTTTTTGTCTCTATCGGCACACCCTCTTGTACGCGAGGCCTGAAGCGACTCTTGCTCATTGCCTGTTTCATTGTGCGAATCAGCTTATTCGGCGCGTTTGTTGCCGCTATCACGATGTCCACCACATTACCATCTTCCCTGACGGTAAACTCGAGTTCGATAAAGAGTTGCGCAAGTGTTTCCGGATCATGCAGGGCCGAGGGAAGGATTTGCTTGAGTTGCTCATACAGAAATTGCACAGGGACACCGATCACCTGTCTGGTTTTCTGACTCGGATCGAAATCGGTGGTGGGGTCACTGATGTGGTGGCGATACTTTTTTTGAAACGGTGCAATGGTGAATACCTGAGGGGTAGGATATCTTTCGATCTTGGACATCGCAATCTGTTCCGGACGATGGAAAAGGTTCTCCCTCCTGTCCCCTTCCGGCTCATTTTGCAGGGTCAGCCACGCTTGTCTGTAGAGCTCCAGCGCCTGCGGCCCTTTCTTGGAAATAGAGTATCCATCTGCCAGTTCAGCCATGGCGTGCGCCATTGCAACGGGCTGCGTGTCGCCTTGAGCTTTTAGGATGTTGAGCACCTCGAGTAGAGGCCTGTGTGAGCAACAGATTCCCTGTAGCTGACGTGTTCTGGCAATGCCCCGCAACGCTTCTACAAGCTTGACGTCCTGATCTCCATCATGGGCTTTGATGATATCCGCGGCCTTTTCATACATCTTGCGAGAACGAGAGAATTGGCCGGTTTCCAGATACCACTCGGCAATCTTATAGAGAGCGGGAAGTAGTGCCGTGGAATCCTTACCGTTTAGCTTTTCACTTATATAGAGGGAAAAGCTCTGTTGTCGGTCGGCCTCCAGCGGCTGATCCAGTTCCATATGGATGCGGGTTAACAGATCGATGATTTCCTTCTGCCTTGGCGTGTGCACTCCCTCGGCGCGGTGAGACAGGTGCTGCGCTCGCCTGAAGAGGGGCTCCGCTTCCTCGTATCTGGCCTGCTCCAGATTGACGCGACCCAATCCGGTCAAAGGTTCGATGAGTTCATCTGAATAAGGGCCGTCCCTCTCCTCGATCAGCTTCAAAAGCTCCAGGTAGCTCGCCTGGGAAGCATCAAACTCACGGTTCTGCTCTTGGATCGCCGCCAGGCTGCCAATAAAGGACTCATCGTCGAGCTTTTCTGTGAGCGATTCTGCGGGCGATTCCGCAAGCGATTCTGCAAGCGATTCTGCAAGCGATTCTGCGGGCGATTCTGCAAGCGATTCTGCGGCCGGTTCTGCAATGGCCCCCACTGGGGCCAGGCAGCACACGAGCCACAATATGAGCGCTTTGATTCTCCACGGATGCTTCATCGGTGATTCTTCTGGGTATTCAATCGACAATTATCAACCAGGACACCTGGAGTGTAAATGAGCCATTATGCCGGCAAACCAGAACGGGTCAGCCGTACTCTGACCCTGTGTGCCGGCCCCGCATGGAAAAGTTTTCCAGGTACTGCGGTCTAGCTTGAGGAATGTTCGCTAAAATTCGCATTTTTATGGTAGATCAGTGTCAGAATAGGCAGGCGCAGCAACATTTCTGTAGATCCCAATGGAATCTGGGGCCATTGTTCAGTTCTGCTTCAGCTCTTGCATGCTATGTTTATGATGACACGATTTAGGGAATTAGCCATGGTTCCGACTACAAAACAGAGTTTCGCAGCGATCCTATTCTCCCTGTTACTGTGTTCGCCGCTGCAATCGATGGCTGTGTCCGAGGAGACCGACAACAGCTCCGAACAGCAGGCCGGCGGCGCAGAAGATAGTGGCGCTGCTGGAATTGAATCGGAGGATGAACTGGACGAGTTGGAAAGGGATGACCGCCAGGTGCAAAAGACCAGCAAAGAGATAGAAAAGAGCTTGGAGCACGTCACCAAGAAAGCCGACAAAGGGGAAAAGAAAAAGGCCAAGAAGGCCAAGAAAGGCAAACAGAGCAAGAAGAAATATGCCAAGGAGATCGAGATCGGCGAACAGGCGCACCGGCAGATCGTCTCCCAGTTTGGTATCTATCGTAACCCGAAACTGCAGCAATACGTGGTAGACGTGGGAGAACGAGTGGCTAAGCTGAGCAGTCGTCCCGATATGGAGTTCACGTTCACCATACTGGATGACGACATGGTCAATGCCATGGCGTTGCCGGGTGGCTTCATCTATGTGACCAGAGGGCTGCTGGCACACATGAACTCGGAAGGTGAATTGGCTGGGGTGCTCGGGCACGAGATCGCCCACGTGACGGAAAGACATGCATTTCGCAAGCAGAACCGTGCCAAAGCCGTGAATGTATTGACTGCCATCGCTGCCATTACCACCGGGCAATATAATACGGTGCCGCAATTGAGCGATCTGTTAAGCGGGCCCCTGATGCAAGGTTTCAGCAGGGAGTTTGAGTTGGAGGCGGACAAGGTTGGTGCCCGTTATATGACCAAGGCCGGCTATTCCCCTGAATCGATGCTGAGAACAATCGAAGTGCTGAAATCGAACGAAAAGCTGGAGTACGAACAGGCCAGGAAAGAGAACAGAGATGCCAGGGTCTACCATGGATTCCTCGCCACGCACCCTGACAATGACAAGCGGTACGAGCAGACCATCCGGGAAGCGGCCAAACTGAATCAAGAATACAGCGACTTCATCGAAGACGATGAGTTCCTGGATAATCTCAATGGCATGCTATGGGGAAAATCGCGCCAGGTAGGGGTTGTCAGAAAGAATATGTTCTATTATCCCAAGCTGGGCATCAAGCTGGCCTTCCCCTTGGGATGGCATATCGAAAGCGGCCGCTCCGGTGTGGTTATAATGTCTTCCAGTTGGGACGCTGCCATGCAGATCAGCAGTCGACCCATTAAGCCTGATATTGAACCCAAGCAGTTTCTCAAAGAATACCTCGGTTTACGACTGCGAGAGGGTAACGACTTTACTGTGGCGGACATGCCCGGCTTCATCGGCATTGCAGATCGTGCTCCGACGCCCTTTGGTCTCAAACCCATCCGCATTGCAGTGTTGTTCGATCACAGAAGGGGACAGGCATACATCCTTTCCGGTTCAGGCAAACGAGATCTTCGTGCGATTTCTCATGACAAAGATTTTATCGGGGCAATCTTCAGTTTGGCGAAAATGTCGGGCAGCGATTATAAGAAAGCCAAGAAACCCAAGGTGAAGGTGGTGAGAGTCGAGCCCGGCACCACGTATAAGTCGTTGGCAGCCGACTCACCCATTCCCAATTACGCTGAGCAGAAATTGCGAGTCATAAACGGAGACTACCCCAACGGTGAACCGGAGCCGGGTGAGCTGGTAAAGATCATACAATAGACCTGATCGCTCATCTCAGTGATCCTCTGCCTCAGAACCGTTCATCTCCGCCAGCAGTTCCATCGAAAGCCGTTGCTCTGACTCGCTTACTCCGGGAATGCGTCCTCTGGCTATCAGATGGGTCATGGACAGTAATTCGCGATAGTGGCTGATTCGATCCTCTACATAGTGAGGGTCCCCGACCAGGGCCCACTCTTCGATACCGACCTCGGTTCCCCTTCTGAGTACACCGCGACCCTGTTCGACCAGTGAATCTCTAACTCTTTCTATCAGATTGCTGTCGCGGCTGGCAAACAGAGTCCGCATAACCGGAACCGTAGTGATCGGCTCATGGCCTGCCTTGTCTGCGATCTCCCGGTGACGCCGGTAGTTATCCAGCAATACCGATTCGGTCTCCATGGGCGACGCCAGATAGGGCAGACCCAGAGTGGCAGCCTGTTTGATGGCCAAGGGGCCAAAGGCAGCGACCCATATGGGGGGATGGGGTTGCTGCACTGGCAGCGGCCCCAGGTAGACAGGTTGTTGATTCCCTTCAGGGCCTTCTTCGAAGGCAATTGTTGCGCCGGACCAGGCGGACAGCATGGTTTGGAGCGCCGCCGCGAAACGCTTTCTCTTCTCCGCTACGGGCACATCGAATGCCGTAAAGAGCGCATTTCTAAAACCCCGACCGATTCCCAGGATTACTCGGCCATTGGATAGACGGTCCAGAACGGCAACCTCTTCGGCTGCCTGAAGTGGATGGCGGATGGGCAATAGATAAGAGGTCGAACCCAATCTGATACGGCTGGTTCGCGCTGCCACTGCCGCCAACGACATCAGCGGCGCAGGAATGGATGCGCTGCCACTGAAATGGCTCTCCGGTAGCCAGAAGCTGTGATAGCCCAACTGCTCGGCGGTTTCAGCCTGTTCCACCAGAGATTGTCCTCTGCCTTTTGAGTCCAGCAGCCACGCAGTTGTGGCGATTCTTAGGTTCCCATCCATAAGGTGCTAGTGTACATCAAGGGTCCGCACTTCGGGCAATCGCCAAATCAGTGCCACAATGGCACAATGCATCCATTCTTTTCAAAGAAAATGAGTGGCTGGGCCGGTTGATCGGTACTGGCGAGTCCTGCTCTCCCAAATCGTCAATGCAATTGAAATCTGATTTTAGCCATCCGTCTCTGATCCCGAGCGTGACTCTGCTGCGGGATCACTTCAGCAGCAGTGTGGCCAAGGAGATGCGGCCGCTGCGAAATCCCCATCACGAACCCAAGGTGAGCGAGCAGGTCAAAGAGGGGGCCAGGCCTGCTGCAGTCTTGATCCCTATCATAAGTAGGCAGGGGGAATTGACCCTGTTGGTAACGCATCGGCATCGAAACATACGCTTTGCGGGACACATCTGCTTTCCAGGGGGCGGCTGCGAGGATGGCGATGAGAGCATGGAACACGCAGCCCTGCGCGAGGCCGAGGAGGAGATCAATCTGACCTCGGATCGCGTCGAGGTCATGGGTCGGTTGGGGGATTACTATACACAGACGGGTTACCGCATCAGTCCGTTTGTTGGTTTAGTAACGCCTCCGCTGGGCTTAAAGGCCCATCCCGATGAGGTGGAGGAGATAATCGAGATACCGTTCGGCAAAGTGCTTCGATCTGACTCGTATCAGTTGGTCGGACACTCGAATGAGCGTGCCCACTTCTCCCTGATTCGCGATCGAGCGCGGGTGGCCGGCCCCACCGTGTCCATCATGATGGGATTATATGAGGAGTTACTGCGTTCCCGTCCCGCGACATAATCCAGCTCATATGGCGATCGTATGGAACTTATAGGGCCATGGCTCCGTCAGTGACATCGCCACTACGCCGGACGAGCGCCGATGGCGTCCGGTAATTCCCCGACCATGGCGTCAATGTGTTCGATGGTGGTGCCGCAACAACCGCCGATGATCTGGACGCCTCCCTCGACCCAATCGCGACAATAGGCAGCGAAAGCCGCCGGTTCTACTGCGTGACCAGCCGCCGCTTCCGGGTACGCCATGACCGGCCCGCGCCAATGTTGGAATAGAACCTCGAGTCCTGCACCCATTGCGTCAACGGTGCTGTGCATGATACCCATGACCTGGGGCTCGAACGACATCAGCGCGTCGATGACCGGAGCGAGGGGCTTGATTTCCGGCTTAGCGTGATCAGTGGCAAGTCTATCGGCCGGTTCCTCCGTATGCATGTCCCAAGCACCGGCGCTGCCATCAGCGAGTAGTGAGCAGCTAACGCCGATCCATACCGGCAATCCCGTTTCGACGGCCGCCGCAGTTACCAAACTGGCGTGATCGATATCCGACATCATCTCCATCAGGATCAAGTCGACACCAGCCGCCGCCAGTGCTTCAGCCATCTCACGATAATTGGCGGCTTCCTCTGCCCGTGTTGGGAGGAAACGCGGATCCGGACTGACAGTGCCGGGGATCCAGGCAACGTTGTTCGACATCGAACCAGCCACTGCAACCGGCCGGCCCGGTGCCACCTCGTTCACCGCTTCGCGCGCCAACTCCACTGCCCTTGCGGTAATACTGACCGCCTCATCGGCGAGACCCGCGCCCGCCAGAACGTGACGGCAAGTCGCGAAGGTGTTGGCCGTGACCACATCCACGCCGGCGCGAATGTACTCTTCGTGGACTCGACGCACCACCTCAGGGTGGGTCTTGTTGGCAACTCCACACCAGGCAGCAGCATCCATCACGCCGCCCAGTCGAGCGATCTCACTGCCGATCGCACCATCCAAGACGATGATCTCCCGCTTGCTTAGCTTGCTGTCCAGAATCATATTCGTCTCCTGAAGCGACCTCATCGTATTCTACTGACCCGGATGGTTCGGATCGACGCATCTAACAATAGGGGTGTGTCTTGGTGTTTCGCTCACTTACTTCTGCGGCGCTCGGCGAGCTCGACTAAGATTGTCCCATGACGCTCTGGCGTCAGTTTGTACTGTGTATAAAACAGAACAGATATGAAACCCAGGCCCGCCACGATCGGCCCGTAGAAAATCCCCATGTTTAATAGAGTATCCGGATCGACATCGGCCGCCGTTCTTATTTCTGGGCCGGTCGGCCAATCGATGAATTCCAGAGCCCAGCCTGCTATCACCGCACCGAAACCGCTGGTCGCTTTAGCCGAGAAAGCAACGGCGGCAAAAAAGGCGCCCTCCTGGCGAAGGCCTGTCTGATATTCATGTTCGTCGCAGACATCTGCCATCATCGACCCATAACCAACGTTTGCCTGGGCTGTAGAGAACCCCTGAATTACTTTTAGCGCCACCAGGAGCGGCATTAACAAGGTATCACCATTGTCGGGAAACCAGTCGAGCAATCTCAGAACCACCGGTAGCGTCTGAAAGAAAGCCCAGGATAGGCCGCCAAAGATCAAGCATGCTTTCTTCCCAAATGAAGAAAACAGTCTGACGGAGATAAAGGTACCGAGTGCGTTTCCGATCGCGTAGGCGACGAGTACCGGAACTATTATCTGCTCATCCAATTCCCAGAAGTAGGTGAACATATAGATATCCAATGTCCCGGTGACACCGACCATAATGAAAACCACCAGCACACCCAGGAACAGATATCGAAAATTCTTGTTCTTTGTGACTTCTTTGAAGTCGGTGAAGAGACTTCTGAAGATCCCCATCAATGAGAGGCGCGGTTGTGTTGAGATCTGGGACAGAAATGGAATAACCGATCGTGTGCCCCACGCGCTCCAAAAGATCGTCAGCGCCATTGCGGCGGCGATACATAAGGCCCACGGAATGTAAGCGTCAGGAACAAAGCGTCCTGCGGCACCCTCTATTTTGTAGAAGGGGGAGAAAACCAGAAAAAACACTAACAAGGCCAACAGACTACCGACATTCGCAAAGAACTGTCGGTAGGCGACCAACGCCGTTCGATCCTGAACGTCCTCCGTTATTTCCGCACCGAGCGCTATGTGAGGCACGTGATAGAGCGACATCATGGTTCGTGCCAGATTGGTGAAAACAGCCAGCCAAATAAACAGTGCCCACTCAGAGGTCACCAGCGGGAAAAACAGGAAAAAGAAGCATCCAGATAGAGGCAGGAACGAAGCAAACATGAACGGGTGCCGTCTTCCGTAATTAGATTGCCAATGGTCCGACAACGAGCCCGCGAAAACGTCGGAGAACGCGTCCACAATGACTGCAATGCCGATTGCAGACGCTGCCAGTCCCGGGCCCATACCGAGTATCTGACTGTAATAGAACAGCAGGAAGAAGCTCAGTCCGGTACCGAACATACCCTCGCCTGCCTGGCCAATGCCATAGGCAAACTTAATGTTGAAGCCAAGTTTATCTGTCACCATACGTTTCTCGTACTGCTAGCAAGGCTGATTCTTATTTTCGTATGATCTGCCAAGGAGAGTCCCTGTTCTTACCGAGAAGCGATAGTAGTCCATTTTGCTGAACCTGCACAGATCCGCAAAAACTTCACCACCGCCAGAAGCAGAACCAGAACTGGAAGATGTGACTCCTCAGAATGACGTATGCAGGGGTTAAGGAAGGTCGATATCCGTCCATATCTCGTGAGTAGGCCTCCTCGTCGAAATCGAGTCGATGAGCGTGCGGGCACTATATATCACGGCGGCAGTTGCAGACGATGGGCTGATCGACCCCCGTGATACGAGAACCCATCTCTCCATCGCACTGTCTGCATGCCACTCCAACGAGGTGGCAGGTGCCAAAAACTACGGTGTCTGGCGGATGTAAGAGGCCGCTCGACATATGTGCTTGTCCGCGTAGGGGCCGCGAAACGCACAGCGTTGCACAAGTCGCTGAGGACACGAGCCTTAGCTGAATCAAATCGATCCCCAACGACCCTAATCAGGTTCCAGCCTGCTATAGTAGCGCTGACTCTGAAGCAGACAGGAGCATCAATTTGAAATTGCTGGTAGTCATCGCCCTGATAGTGATCGTGATAGCACTCGGACTCTGGCTGGCACTTATCAGGCACAACCCGGAAATCGACGTGACATCCAGTCGCGACCACATCCTGAAGTGGCAGGAGAGAAAGACCATCGAGACACGCCTCGGCACCGTTACCGGGCTCGGCAATGGTCGCGTGCATGCCTTTCTGGGGCTGCGTTACGCGCAACCACCCAGCGGAGAAAGACGGTTCCTTCGACCTTTAGCCGTCACGCCCTGGCGAGGGACTTTTGATGCGACCTCTTTCCCCCGCATTGCCTGGCAGAGCGCTGATACGCCACTTGAAGAAAGAGATTTATCTCAGATGTCGGAAGACAGTCTCTTTCTTAACATCTTCACGCCTGCTACTGAAGGCGCCAACCGACCCGTATTGTTCTGGATCCATGGCGGCGGTTTTGTCGAAGGCTCGGCCAATGGATACGACGGTTCGGTGCTGGCGGAGCAGGGCGATGTCGTTGTGGTTGCGATCAACTACCGCCTGGGTATGTTTGGTTTTCTTGATCTGTCCGGGCTCGGCGACGAATTAGCAGGCTCTGCGTCAAATGGCATCCGCGATCAGATTCTTGCGCTCACATGGGTTCGGGACAATATCGCGGATTACGGTGGTGATCGCAACAATGTCACCATCTTTGGTGAGTCTGCGGGCGGAGCATCGGTCATGGCCATCATGTCCGCACCCTCGGCAGACGAGCTCTATCACAAAGCCATTGCGCACAGCGCAGCTTCAGTGAACCAGCCACCGGAAGATCACCGGCAGGCGCTGGCAGACCATCTCCAGGTTGAACCGGCCGATCTACCCACAACGCTCCGCAGCCTTTCTGCAGAGGATCTGATGGCTGTGCAGCAGGCCCTGTCGTTCTCCAACGGCGGCACCATAGATGGAACCGTGATAACTCGGTCCAGTAACGAGGCTATCCTGGATCGGGCGGCCAATGGTGTGCCGCTGATTGCCGGTACCAACCGCGATGAGGGCACCTTTTTCTCTTACGTGATTCCCGCCGTGATCTACGGCTGGCTCGGTGAGGAGATCGCAGCCAACGTAATTCCAAGTATTGATGTTAAACAATACCTGGGCGATCTGAATAAGGCTTACCCCGATGACAGCCGAAAAGAGCACTTTGAGCGAATCTGGACAGAGATGTTCAGACGAAGCGCCACTAATGCAGCCGTTCGCGCCAGCGCAGCGGGACCGGGGGGCTGGCTCTACCGGTTCGATATGCCTGTTCAAAGGGGGGTTAGCGAGGATATAGGCGCCACCCACGCCGCTGAGATGGCTTTCACTTTCAATACCTTTGCCGTTGATGCGCCCGAGTCAGCGTTCTTCTATGACAAGAACGATCCCGATGTCAGGCAACTGGCGTTAGGCTGGTCAAGCACCATCATGCAATTCGCTAAAACAGGCGATCCCAATGGTGCAGGGCTGCCCTTCTGGCCACGGTATACTGCAGAGGGACGCCAAACTCTGATTCTGGATTCGGCGCCCAGGGTCGAAGCGTTCCTGGACGCCGCAGATCGGGAGCGATGGAGTGATACTGAAAAGACCTCATCGGAATTTTTCCGTTAGAGCGACACGATAGATGCGCACCTCAATATCCCAGACACAGCCACGCACCGACAGCTTCAGGTCGTTATCGGACATCTACATAGCCGAATAATGCCTGGTTAACCGGCCACTTTTTGTGGTCCGAGGGAGCGGAGCGACCGGGTTCAACCACTTGTTAGGTTCGACTTAGCCTCTGGTGGTTTTCATGTTCTTTTGCCGCAGCTTTGGTCATTGCTGCAATTCTGCTTGTCTCTGATTAGGGTTGCGTATGCCTCTGCCAAGTTGTCGGCATTGATACGCTGCTGTTCAAGCCGTGCCCATGCCAGTGACAACCGTTTCTCCGAAATCGTTGCCCGATTCTCCCGTAGTCGCTGGCCCATATAGTCCCCAGTGAGTAGGCCTGAAACACGCGAGGAGTATAATGACACCCAAAGACAAACCATTGGCTACCGGCCGCCGCTCAAGAGCGGCCGCCGCAGGCGCGGAAAGACGATGAGCACACGCAAGAATGTAACGATCGACTCGCAGGTTCACGCCTATGAGCGCAATCACCCCGGTCGGCCCTGGGCCGGAACGCTCGCCGGTCCGGCGGCCGTGACCGGTGATGACATGGTTGCTGCCATGGATGCCGTCGGCGTCGACGGCGCGCTGCTGGTATCTCCTTACAGCATGTATCGCTACGATGCGAGCTATGCACAGGAAGTTCATGCAAGCCACCCGGGTCGATTCGGGCTCATCAAACCCTTCGATCCAGCGGCGCTGGACGTCGCTGACCAGGTTGCCGACTGGGCTGCAGCGCCCGGTGTGGTCGGGGCGCGCATCATGGTGGCGGACCGGACTCATGCTGACGATGCGGGCCTGGATCGGATCGTCACGGCTGCAGCGAAACACGGGCTACCGGTCAACGTGCTGTGCTGGGGCAATCTGTCGCTGTTTGCGGAGCTGGCAGGTCGGCATCCGAACGCTCAACTCGTCGTGGATCACGTTGGGCTTGTGCAGCCGTTTGCGCCTCCGCCACCGTCCGATCCTTTTGCCGATCTCGCCAACGTGCTATCCCTGGCGCAATACGAGAATGTGGCGATCAAGATCTCAGGCGCCTGCACCTTGTCGCATGAGCCGTTCCCCTATAACGACATCTGGGATCCCCTCTGCCGGATCTTCGAAACATTCGGCTTCGACCGTTGCTTGTGGGGCACCGATTGGACCCGCGCAGTCAACTTGCTGACCTACCAACAGGGAGTCGAGGCGTTTCGCGTCAGCAGCCGTCTATCAGACTCCGATCGGGCAGCCCTGATGGGCGGTAGCCTGACCCGCGTCTACCGCTGGTCGCCAGCGGTTGCGTAGAAAACATGACCAGTTGTTTTCCGGAACCACCCAAAGTGTAATATGCTGGTTGTCTCGGAAACCGTTTTTTCTGCGCCAGACCCAAGTCCAGGTGGCCGAAGGTCAGTCGCATGGCGGCAACCGAAACAGAAACCAAGAATGATGTTTGGATATTGAGGGAGATCAATCCAATGCCTGACGCTCAACCCGTCCCGGAACCTGTTCTATATACGATCAATGATGGCATCGCCACGATTACCCTGAATCGCCCGGCTGTTATGAACGCCATGACCAATGGACTGATGCGCGGCATCAGCGAAGCATTGGCACGGGTGGTTGCCGATGACAGCATCCGAGTAGTCGTCCTTACCGGTGCAGGACGCGGTTTCTGTTCGGGCGCTGATCTTGCGGAAGCCGCCGGGCCGCCCGCACGAGAAAGGGCCTCCGATGCCCCCACCGAAGTGAATTCCGCTGGGACGCGTGACCCGTTCAATACAGCCATGCGTGCAGTCATGGACTGCCCGGTGCCGACCATTGCTCGCGTCAACGGGCCGGCCGCCGGTGGTGGTTTTGGACTTGCCCTCGCTTGTGATATCACCGTCGCTGCCGCGTCTGCATTTTTCGTGGCCACCTTCAGCCCCAGGCTTGGCGTCGTCCCGGATATGGGCGCCACTTGGAGCATACCGTTACGGGTGGGTCGCGCCCGCGCATTGGGAATCACTTTGCTGGGTGATCGTATCAGTGCCGCTCAAGCACTGGAATGGGGCCTGATCTGGAGTGCCGTTGCAGATGATGAGTTGGACGATGAAGTGGCGCGCATCGCGGCCGTTCTGAAACGCTCCTCACCGAGTACCGTAAGGAGGACGCGTGAGACGATCGATGCGGCGATCCACAACTCTTTCAGTGATCAACTGGACCTGGAAATGGCTCATCAAGCAGTCCTGATTTCGCGCAACATGCGCCAAGGCGCGCTGGCTTTTCTGGAAAAGCGGGAACCCGAGTTCGGTGGGGAACGCGACTAGCCCGATTGGGAGGATATAAAGGGCCCAAGATGCCTGGCTGCGTCGATCTCACGCTCGACCATCGGCAACCCACTTGATGGCGTTCTTCAGTAACATTTGAAACTCAGGACTGTCGTAGACGACGGCATCATGACCGCACTGAAGGTAAACAATACGGCTGTTCCCGAATGATCTGGTCCAACCGATGAGGTTCCTTCCCGGTGGGTGATCCCAACCCTCATTGCTGATCTTCTGTTCGCGGACCGCCTTCGCGGCGGAATAGAAATTGTCACGGGTGAACGAGTAGTCGCTCGCGAGCAGGGGCTCTATCGAATCCTCGAAAATCTCGTAGAGATACAGTTCGTCGGTGAGTTGGAAAGTCTCCGGAAGGCCACGCGTTACCGCATGATCACCAAGGACCCGGATGCTGTGGGTGGCGTTCTGGCGAAAACCGGAGTCGGGTAGCAGCTTGCCACGCACTTTTCCGGGTAGATACTGCCAGCGTCCCCCGACAATCTCGGCGAATCTGCCCCAGGTCGGCCAGCCGGCGATGGCGTGGTGCAGAAATACGAACCCGAACCCCGATTCCAGCAGATCGAGGAAGCGTTCTTTGAATAGCGGGTCCGGTTCCAGGTAGTCGAGGTCGCCATCCGCTTTGAACCGAATGCCGGGCATGTCATAGCACACCATGGCATCGAAACGGGTGGCGTGTTCCCGGCTAAACAGGGCCTGTGCCGCCGGTTGCTCTACGTGGGTCCAGTCCACACCATCGAGTGCATCGAAAAGTCTAAAGAACGGCTCCCGTTCGAAAGGGTGTCCGCCCGTCACGAGCAGTATGCTTGTGTTTTCGTCTGACATATCAGCTGCGGCCGAGCGTATCCGTTAGGAAAACAATGTCCGCTGTGATTCCCTCGGTCCATCGTGTTTTCATGGGATTTCCTTCTGCTTGAATTCCCGGACCGCGGTTTCGGCGGTGACGAAGTCGGCACCGAGGTCGGACAGGCGGTTTATGAATTCTGCGAGCATGAGCATCCGATGCCCTCTGCCGATTACGAAAGGGTGAAAGGTGTAGGTCATAACTCCCCAGTCGGTGTCAGCGATCATGAAACGGAAATCACCTAACCAGTTTGCCATAACATGGTCGGCGTTCTGCAGCCCGCCCCCTCTAACATACTCAAAGTGGGGGAAGTCATCGTTGCTCCAGCTGATCGGCATCTCTATCAGATCCGTCTCCTCACCAAATCGTATAGCGTCACTTTGCACGACGTCGCCGCTTCTCGCTCGATAGGGCATGTAGTCGTGCGCCATCATGCTACTGTCGTAGATAAATCCCTCCTGTAACAGCAGGTTTACACTGTTGGGAGATAAGTCCCACGCGGGAGACCGGTAGCCGACAGCATCGCGGCCGGAGATTCTGCGGATGGCTTCGTTGCCCCTTCGCAGCGCGTCGAGTTCTTCCTGGTAGGACATGGTCACGGGTGATACATGGGTATAGCCGTGATGGCTTATCTCGTGACCGGCGTCCGCTATGTCCCCACAACATTCCGGGTAGGTTTTGGCGGTGACTCCCGGAACGAAGAAGGTGGCTTGAATGTCATGACGTTTCAGCAGTTTCAGAATTCTCTCTACGCCGACGACCCCGAACTCACCCCGTGAGATATTCGTCTGACTGGTCAGATCCCATGCCATCCATAACGAGACAGCATCGAAATCGAAGCTGAGACACACGAGGTGACGGGTATTCGGCATAGCGTTACGGCGACGAATCGACAAGGTGCAGGAAGTATGCACCAATCACAAGGCTAATGAAAACGGCGGCCCGAACCATATCCCACGACTATTGTGGCACACTGGTGCGATCGCCATGGTTGCCCTTCCTGAGCTCAAAATGGTAGCCTCCCTTGAGCACCGCGCTCGCATCATCGAGTAGTGCAGCTTCGACGGCCCGTGGTGGACAACGGCCATCCAAAGCAGCAAAAGGAGAGACATATGGCGCACGATCGAACGGACTTCACGGTGGACCTCAAGACAGAGCGCCTCAACGAATTGGCGTTTTCTTTCAAGAAGACCGGGGCTCTCGTTTTGGCACTGGAACTCGAGCTGTTTACTCACATCGACGAGGGGCGAAGGACCGTTAGTGCCATCGCAGACGCCTTGGGTCTGGATGAAGAGATGGTGGATCGTGTCGTGAGCGTATGTAAAGCGCTTGACCTCGTCATGGACGACGATGGCGAACTCACCAATCTCAGTGATGTGTCGCGTTATCTGGTCAAGGGGAAGCGGGGTTACGTCGGCGACTACTTGATGTACCAACCCATCTCGGAGTACGACGGCTTCAAGAATCTGGCTCAACACTACGTAGTGCCGACCGCCCCGCCCCGACAGAAAGGAAGCTATGTCGCGATGATGGAGGATGCGGAAAGGGCGCGACGCTTCACCACGTCCGGCTACAACGGTTCCATTGGCCTTGCCTACAAACTCACGAAAGTCTTCGACTTCGGACAGTACCGCCACTGGCTGGACGTGGCAGGCGGCTCCGGGGTGTATTCCATCGCAGCCTGCGAGCGAAACCCGGACCTGCGGACCACCATTCTCGACTTTCCCAACGTCGCTGTCGTGACGCGAGAGTTCGTGGCCAAGCATGGGCTGAGTGAACGCATTGCGACGCTGGAAGGAAATTTCTTCGACGTTCCCTTCCCCGATGACTGTGACTTGATCAGCTTCATCACCCCGCTGCAGAGCTATGTGCCGGACGAGATCATACGCGTCCTCAGGAAAACCCACGATGCTCTCACCAGCGGCGGAACGTGCCTCGTCATCGACTACATGCTCGATGACGACAAGAGTGGGCCGCTCGATCCAGCTTTCATCAATCTCGTAGGTCTGCGCAAAGGGCACTACACCGGTCGCGTTCAGTCCGGCGCCGAATACGTTGCGCTTTTCGAACAGGCAGGTTTCAAGGAAGTGCGCGTCGAGTGGCTGATGCGCCATCAGCTCGGTTTGGTCCACGCTAACAAGCCGGAATGATGAGTTCGCTTGACGGTGTCACGATTCTCGATGTCGGCACGCTAACGCCGGGCAAATACTGCACTTACCTGCTGGCCGATCTGGGCGCAGATGTCATCCGCGTGGAACGACCAGTGTCGACTACTCGACCCGTCGACGATGAAGATCTCATCCTCAATCAAGGTAAGCGATCCATTGCGCTCAACCTGCGGACCGATGCGGGGAAGGATCTGTTTCTGAGGCTTGCTGCGGGCTCGGATATCGTGATAGAAGGCAATCGTCCCGGCACGGCAGACCGAAACGGCTTCGGCTACCAGGCAGTCAAGCAACACAATGAACGCATCATCTACTGTGCCTTGTCGGGCTACGGCGCAACGGGACCGCTGAGTCAAGCGCCCGCATACGATCTGATTTTCCTTGGATTGACCGGGTTGCTGCAGGCGCTCACCGGCAGCGCCACTACGCCCCTCAACCCAGAGGCGTATCTGGCTGATGGCGTCTCGGGTCTCACTGCAGCGTACGCCGTCACCGCGGCATTGTTCGCGCGTGAACGCAGCGGACGAGGCACGTTCATAGATCTTGCCATGTTCGATAGTACGTTCTCTCTATTGGCGGTCTCCCATGGTATACGCAAAAAACCCGACGCAGTACCGGCCGCACAAACGGCATCGCCCCTCTACGATGTTTATTCGGCAGCAGAGGACACCTACCTGGTATTAGGTGCCATTCGCACATCCTCAAGACAAGCGCTGTTCAGCCACTTGGGGCGACCCGAGCTCGCAGAGTCAATCGACACAGGTGAAATGCACGCGTTTCTACGTCAGGCGTTTCTGGCGAAACCTGCGCACGCGTGGGTGACCGAGCTGGCACCTTTGGATATCGAAATTGGCAGGGTAAACCGCCCCGATGAGGCATTCGACCATCCACAGCTGCGCCAGCGCGGCATGATTGGGGCGACTAGCCATCCTGATGCAGGGGAATTCGAGTTTATCCGTCCCAGCGTTAAGACGGTCCCTGGCGCGCAGAAAGCGTCGACGCCGGCGCCGCGAATCGGCGAACATACCGGGGAAGTGCTGCAGTCGATCGGGGTTGACGAAGCTCAATTGTCCGCGCTGCGCGACGAGGGCGCTATCTGACGACAGCGTAGTGCCGAGGTCACTTGCGGTCCTGACCTTGAACGAGCCTGTCCCCTCAAGCATGTCCCGTGACAAGGAATTGGGGCAACAGCGCCAGGTAGGTCTGTTCGTCGACGGCGCGATCGACGTCTGCGACAAATGCTTCTAATTCTGCTTCCTCGAGTTGGCCCGAGACCCGAGCGTAGGAGGCCATGTTGCGCAGGACCGCGCGCATGCCGCCTGTGGTATCGGCACCGGCGAGCACTTGCACGCGAATGTCCTGAAAGCCCGCCTGGCGAAACAGTCCATAGAGTTTTCTGCCGATCAGCGGTGTACGAAACGCAACGCTGGCAGCCGACATGATGCGTGTAAAGCGCTCTCCTAATGGCTCAAGCACGATGGCGCCCCAGTCGCTGTCTATGACATGGGCGATGCCACCCGGTTTCAGCACGCGGTGGAACTCCCGGATGGTGACCTCCGGGTCGGGGACGTATTCGAGCACGTTCTTGCAGACTACGCGGTCGAGCGAGCGGTCCGCAGTTGGGATTCGGTCATCCGCCATGAGCTTGGCTTCGAGCCGCTGCGCGAACCCTTCGCGCTCAGCCAACATTTGGGTTTGCTCCAGAAATTCTCGGTTGATGTCCAGCGCGAACACTTTGCCGGACTCGCCGACGCGACGCGCCAACTCGATTGAGAGGGCACCCGGGCCGCAACCGTAGTCGGCAACGACCTGAGCGATGTCGATGTCGGCCGGGGCAATCAGCACCTCGTGACTGTCACGCCACTGGAACATAGCCTGGTAGCGCTCCATTCGATCGGATTCCACCTCGGCCCAGTGGTCTCGGTAGTATGTGTCCAGGTTCCTTGTCATGTAATACCTCCACTTGAGCAGAAGTCAGTAGGAGCTTCCGCGCCTGATCCCCGGCGTTAGATCTTCCGGCATACGAAGGTACAGAAATGCTGTGACCGAAGCTGGCGATGCTCTGTTATCTTGAACCCCGCTTCTTGCAGTAACCAGAGCCAATCGTCCAGCGTGTACTTGTTATGCACTGTGAAGAGTGGCAGCAAACGGCCCCTGGCAATCTCTCTTTGATCGGGCTCAACGTCGCCGGTCATACGATCAAGGTAATCCGGTAATGCCGTGCGAACCCAGTCCTGCAGCAGAAAAATACCATCATCAGACATTGCCCGCTTGATTTCACGACAGACTGCAAACGGATCATCCAATACGTGCATAACTGCAACCATGGATATCAGATTCATCTGCCCATCTTCAAACGGTAGCTTTTCTTTGGTGACGTCATGTAATGTCAGCTCAGGCTTCTGTCCGGCATAGACCACACTGCTGGCATAGTCGATCATCGCCCCGGTTACATCGCTGCCAAACAAGGTGGCTTGGGGATAATGCTTGCGGAGATCTCGCAGAAACAATCCGGGGCCACATCCGACATCTGCTATGTGTGGCGTGTCGGCCAAATGAGGATCGACAAATTCATCGAAAAATGACCAGAACACGGCATCAAAACGATCGTCGTGAGTGGCTGTCATTCGATTGACGAGATCCTCATCACTCAGGTGCGCTATCTCTTGATGGGTTGCCACCTTGCTCCTTGAACGTCTCAGGGTATGGAACCCCTTCTGTTGTAAACGAGGACACATCGGACAGGGTTGTTATTTCCGGCAGCCCGCCGGTCCGCAAATAAAAGACGGATCACATTATGATGAGCGGTGACATCGTGTCAATGGCTAGTGCGGGAGCGAAAGCCCCACTCGGAGCAGCTATCAAACCCACGGGTTGGAGCAGTCGGATGAGTTGTCTTCCTACCTGGCTGGCAGTGATCCAGTTTGCGGAGCAAGCGGGAGGTGGCTTATGCTTGGACATTCGAGCGGTGACCAGTGTGTGTCTCGATTCCGTGACGAACGAGATAGCCTTTGACCATTGAGGAGAAACAGATGTCTGGCTTAGACGCCTTCAGAACTGAAACTAGGGAATGGCTCAGTGAAAACTGTCCTGTTTCGATGCGAACACCCATGCTGGCAGCGGATAGTGATTCGGCTAGCCACGATGCCAAACTCTGGTTTGAACGAATGACCGCAAGGGGTTGGACTTGTCCTACCTGGCCAGAAGAGTACGGTGGTGGTGGTCTTTCCGATGATGAGGCGACGGTGCTGAGCGAAGAACTCGCACGTATGAGTGCACGCCCGGCCATGATGAATACCGGTGGAACCAAGATGCTTGGTCCGGTCATCCTCGAGTTCGGCAATGACGAACAAAAGCGGCGGTTCCTGCCAAGGATTGCCCGTGGGGAGATCCGCTGGTGTCAAGGGTACAGCGAACCCGGTGCCGGATCTGATTTAGCGGGGCTGCAGACCGGTGCGGTTCTCGAGGGGGACGAATACGTCATAAATGGCTCCAAAATCTGGACTTCCGGCGCGGACTCGGCGGACTGGATCTTCTGCCTGGTTAGAACCGATCCCGATGCACCGAAGCACGACGGCATCAGCTTTATACTGTTCGATATGAAAACGCCTGGGGTGGAAGTGCATCCGATAAGACTGATCAGTGGTGTTTCGCCGTTCTGTCAGACTTTCTTTACGGATGTCAGGGTCCCGCGGAGCAACCTCGTCGGCACTCCCAACGAAGGTTGGACGATCGCCAAGAGACTTCTGCAATTCGAACGCAGCATGACGGCGGAACTGGGCATGAATGGCGCTCCGCCCGCAGCGCGGCCTTCGATGGAGGACCTGGCGAAAACCTACCAAGGTGAAACGGATGGGCGCATTGCCAACCCGGTGTTGAGGGACGCGATTGTGCGTCACCGCATGAATGTGACTGCCCTTCTGTCGACTACACGCCGGGTTGAAGAAGAGCGCGCCCTATCGAGCGGACCAAGCGCCACATCGTCCATGTTCAAGTACTATGGAACGGAGCGTAATAAGGAACGCAATGATCTGCTGTTGAGTATCATGGGCACCAACGCACTCGGCTGGGAAGGTGGAGGGTTCTCGTCAGACGAGTTGACCACCACCCGTGAGTGGTTGCGCTCGAGGGCCAATTCCATTGAGGGGGGTACTTCGGAGGTGCAACTCAATGTCATCTCCAAGAGGGTGCTAGGCTTGCCTGATTGATCCGAGCGCCCAGATCACAAGAAAGATCGTGTGTAAGAGATGGCCATCCATCCCGATTCTAACGGCCGGGCCAATCCACCTGCCGCCGGTCGGCAAAAGCTCTGCCACCTTCCTTGCGATCCTCGGAATTCATCACCCGGGTCTGCACATAATCCGTAATCTGATCGATGGCGCTGTAGTCGAGTGAGCTGGCTCGTACCATGGATTCTTTCATGCCCTGCACGGCAACCGGGCTGAGCTCGCAGATACGCCTGGCCGCCTTTTCGGCCTCGACGATCAGTTCATCTTGTGGCACCACCTTGTTAACCAGACCCACCTGGTAGGCACGTTGCGCGTCAATGCGTTCTGCCAGCAACAGCAGTTCAGAAGCGATAGCCCAAGGCATGATTTTTGGAAACCAACCGGCAGGAATGGTGGCAATTCCCCACTGGGGTTCGGGCAACCAGAAGGAGACATCATCGGCAGCGATGCGAATATCGGCGTCCAGTGCAATCCACATGCCGTAGCCGACGACGTGGCTATGTAGCGCAGCGATGATGGGCTTGAACACACGGTGTGACTGCGTGATATCCGGGAATTCCGCAGGATAGGTAAACTTTTCGGTGGGCGCACCGGAAGACAAGTCTGCCCCTGCGCTGAAGCAACGACCGTTACCCGATAGAATTGCGACTCGCAGTGTGTCATCGTCCCTGAAGTCGGCCCAAACCTCACCGAGCTCCTGGTGCATGGCACCGTTCATGGCATTGAGCTTTTCCGGGCGATTCAGTGTGACGTAGGCAATCGCGCCTTGTTTTGCATATTCGACAGTGGTCAGGTTCATCAATGGGTTCCTCGTGACGAATTGGGGTTTTCCGGGTGCAGTTGGATAGGATCGAGCCTCCCGCACGACACTATTGCCACCGTTCTGTTGAGCGGGACGACGAATGGTGCCTGACAACGTATCTTATGCCACAGCATTGGTGATGTAAGCAAAAACATGATGGGTTCAAATCCAGGGCAACGTGGAATATGATGATCGAGAGAGACGTATTCAGCGCTTCTGCAGAACCGATTCCGGAATGTATGAATTGGTCTGCTGGACGCTTACCATCGGATGTGACAGCCACGCAAAGGGGGATCGCACTCATGGCAGAAAAAAAGAAAGGCCCGCCCATCTGGATTCACGCCGAGAGATGCACGGGTTGTCTCATCTGCGTATTGCGTTGTTCTCTCAAATTCGAAAAGGCCTTCAATCCGGATGCGGCAAGGATCGCTGTTCGGCGCCTGGTGGGGGCGGACACAGAATACGCTGTCTCTTTAGAAGACGACTGTGACAACTGTGGCATTTGCGTACGTAACTGCCTGTACGAAGCGCTGTTCCAGGAGGAAAAGGTAAGGAGGCGGGCATGAACGGATACATGGGGCACATACTCTATGTCGACCTGACGGAAAGCCGACTTAGGACCGAGGACCTTGATCCGGATATTGCACGGCAGTTTATAGGGGGCTGGGGTGTCAACGCCCGACTTGCCTGGGATGCGATTCCCGTAGATGCGGATCCCCTGTCGGCCGAGAATGCTGTCATTATCGGTACGGGTCCGTTTTCCGGTACCATCGTGCCTGGTTCTGCAGAACTGTCGATCACCACCAAGTTGCCCCTCTCCGGTGGCATCGGCACGGGATGCGGCGGCGGGCACTTCCCGCTGATGCTGAAGAGTTCGGGCTACGATCACGTGGTGATCACCGGACAGTCTGCCCATCCCGTTTATCTTAAGATCGACAATGACGGTGTTGCGATCCTGCCGGCCGATGATCTGTGGGGAAAAGACACCTATGAAACAGTCGATCTCCTGCGGGAACGCCATGGGCTGTGTTCGGTCATTCCAATCGGTCCGGCCGGTGAGAACCGCGTTGCGGTCTCGATGACCTTTATCGACAAGGGGGGTACGCTGGGATTCGGCGGACTGCCTGCAGTCATGGGAGCCAAGAATCTAAAAGCGGTCGTGGCGTGCCAGGGCAATCAGCCCCTGCAGGTTGCCGATCATCGTCGACTAATCCGCGCGGTGGACCGCATGATTGAAAAGGTTCGCGAATACCGGTTGCGTCCCAAACTGATCGAGGGCGGCACCTTTGCCATGACGTCTGATTGGCTCAAAGCCATGGGCAGCGGCAGCGGCAGTTGGGAGTCGATCCACATCGATACCCGCCAGGCTTTGGCCTGCCCGAGTTGTCCTATGGCCGACAAGGAAGTCAAACGGTTGCGCGAAGGAGCCTGTTCTCCCTGCACGGTCTATATGACGGACTTCATGAGCCAGGATGAATCCAGTGCCGACTCACCCCTGGACAATCACAACCGAGCCGTCAATCGGGTTGCCGTGTTCAACCGTCAGGGGATATGCCGCATCAATTTCAACAACGTCCTCAATCTGATGCGTTCTCTTTTCGAAAAAGGCATTCTGACCACGGAGCAAACCGGTGGAATCGAGATAGACCGTGACTATGAAACTGTCCTCAAGCTGATTGACATGACCGCGAAACGAGAGGGCTTCGGTGACATCATGGCCGATGGACCGCTCGGGGCCGCCAGGCGACTCGGACCGGAAGCTGAAAAGCATGCCATCCACATCAAGGGATGCTCACCCTTTATCGATCCACGGTCGGACAGCATGAACTCGATGGCATTTGCGCAGATGGTCCATCCCGGCCGCTCAAATTATGCCTGCGGCGGTGTCGGTATCTATATGCAGGAAAGGCCGGTAAGCCAGTTTGTCCACCACGCCCAGCGCACCGGCATGTCGGATGAAACCATCCAGCAAACGTTTACCGATGAACTCTTCAATACACCCCATCTCACAAAGCACGCCGAAGATTGGTACTCCCTGTTCAATTCCCTGGGTCAGTGCCACCGTCTCTATATACATCGGTTCCACAGCATGGACTCCTGTCTGGACTTCTATGGGGCGATTACGGGCGAAGAGATCGATGCGGCCGAACTGCTGGAACGGGGCGAACGGGCCTGGAATATGCAGAAGCAACTCAACGTGCGCCTGGGCTTCGGCCGGGAGGATGATGCCGCGCCCGAGGAATGGTTCAAGCCCATGAAAGCCGCTGACGCGCTAGTGCCGATGATGGACTACTATAAACAACGGGTCGTTAACAGGGCCGACACTGAGCGTATGCTCGATGAATACTACGATGCGCGCGGCTGGGACCGTGATACCGGTGCGCCGCTGCCGGGAAAGCTCAGAGCACTCGCCCTGGAAAACTACGCTGTGTAGCCCAGCGACGTTGGAATCACCGGATCCGATCCCAAGGACAACATCCGTTTGTCGTATGATGATTCGGGAATCGCTGCATACGCATTCAATATCCAGCAACTGGTAGAGCGTATCCTCAATCCTGACTCTTTCCGGCTGTCCACCGGGAAGGTCAGGCATTGGGGAATATTGGATAGTCCATGTGTTTGGGCACGCGCACCGGAAACTGTTCCGCTAGTTTCAGGACAGAAAGCCGCGAAAACCGCACGTCGCGGACCCATATACATCGAAGGAAGTTGGGCGAAAAAAGTTCTGCCTGCCTGCTTAAGCCTTTGAACGGTGCACTGGCATTGGCGTGGTGCGAGCAAATCACACGAACGCTTCGGCTAATCGCCGTCGTACGTGTCGTGAAGGAGTCGGAGAAGGTCGTCTACGAGCGGGCCGAGCTTGGCGTCAGGCGATAAAGGAAGTGGCATGTCTTCTCGTAGGGCCGCTCGGGTGGCATTGAGTTCAGGAAGAGGAGCCACACGGTTTAAGTACTCCCGCACCGCAGCGTCAATCTTAGCGAGGTTCACCTGTTGCGCCTGCTGCGAGGCATCATCAGCAAGCGGAAAGCCGTTCGTGGCGAAGGGCGACGTGAACAGCAAGCGATCGTCCGGCGGATCGGGTAGCTCGCCATCGAACTCTCGCAAGCGCTTCACCATCTCATCGCTCCTGCCTCGTGGTAACACAAACGAAGCCGCCACAGCGTTTGCTTGGCACTGAGTCGCGTCTTCGCGACGACCCACCGTCCAGAGATTTGCGGCCACAGTATCAAGTATCATGGTGTATATGCTGAGTTTCTGGCCTGACATTGGATCGTCGCTGGAATTCACGATTGTGAATGCGTCGATGGCCATTAAGGCACTCATGGGGGTGCTATTCCCCGAGACAAACGCCGTCCATGCTAACGCGTTTAGGCGCATTGCTTGTTCACGACTGCTCGGAATCCGATCGCGCGCAAGCGACCTGTAGGTCGCCATGAAAAGATCCAGTGGCGGCCTCACGCAACGGGGCAACGTCCTGGACCTCTGCCATGAGCAGACTCAAGGCTTCGACCATTGCAGCGCCACCTTCAGCGATGGAGTTTCCGGCAAGGCGCTCGATAGCATCAAGTGCGCTCGGTAACACCATGGGGACACCCCAAGCAAGGCGGACAAGCTGTTCAAAGGGAAGAGCTCCTCGTGCGCCCTTAGTGGAATCGACCGACCTCAAGCTCTCGTAAAGGTATGCGTTGTTGTCGCTGCTAAGAGCTATGCGCAGGCCATTGGGACCCCAATTGCCGGAGAATAGTTCACCAGATGGGGCCAGGGTGAGGAGTTCGTTCCCCAGAAGATCCCAAAGCTTGGCAGTGTTATCCTTGGACAGTGTCAATATGCGCGTACCATCGGGACTGAATCGGACGTTGATTCCGCCGCCCGTGTGGCCTTTGAGGGTCGCCAATGGATCGCCCGTTGATACATCCCAGAGCTTGACGAGTTGGTCGCTGGCCTCGGTGGCAAGGATCGAGTCGTCGGTATTGAAATCCGCTGCAGACAGGATGCCCCTGTGCCCCTGCATAGACAGCGCCTCCGTTCCATCTTTGAGGCCCAAGACTTTGATCTGTCCACCAGAGCTCAGCATAGTAAGGTACTTGCCCGTAGAACTGATATAAGTCCGCGTGGTCTGCACCCAGTCTCCGTCGGTCCCGAAAATTTCCTCACCGGTCTCCGCGTTCCAGACGCGCACGATGCCTGTGGGAATATCCTGAGCCGTGACCAGTGTGCCGTCAGGACTGAATGCCAACTGGAAAAGAAAGGTGCCACCCGCAACGCCGGGAAGAGTATGAACCGTGCTTCGCGAACTGGTGTCAATGATTTCGGCTCGTCCCTCGGGACTGCTGACAATGAAACGGCTACTGTCTGGACTGAAGAATCCGGGCCGACCCATGTTGGTCTGGCGCCGGCCCGGACCCACTCGCGGGCCACCAAAGGCATTAGGAGACGGATATCCATTGCCGTGTAAGTACACGAGCTCATGCGATGCTTCATCAACGATACGAGTTGTATTGTCCCATGAGCGGGTAACGACGAAACGATTGTCAGGGCTCCATCCTGCCGCGTTCAATGGCCTGGTGTGTCCTTCCAGTGTGACTAACTCCGACCCGGTGGCCACGTCCCAGACCTTCGCGGTGCCGTCATAGGACGCAGTCATTACGCGGGAACCATCTATGCTAAATGCCGTACTCCAAACCCAATCGGTATGTCCAGCAAGCACTCCTCGGTCTGCTTTCGACTCATAGACGGGCCCGAACATTGTTACGGCTCCATCGGTCCCAGGGATCATCAGTCTGGCACCGTCTGGGCTGATCTGAGGTGGATACATCGAGGGATTGTAGCCCGGAACGGAGGCAAGCTGGGCGCCCGTTTGAACATCCCACAGTTGGACTTCTTCGTCGGGGCTGATCGATATTAGCACTGAACCATCTGCACTAAACGCAATGGCCAAGGGCGGTGCCTCCTGTCGAACGTCGAACCGGAAACGTTCGCGTCCGCTGCCGATGTCCCACACCATTGCCTTACCCTCAGGATGATAGCTCGCCGCGCTACGAAAGTCTGGGCTGACCCGGACAGTAAAGAAACCACTATCGGCTGGACCGTCGATTGCTTCTCCCTCAACGGCGGGCCTGTCTGTGACCGCGCCAGTGTCATCGGCCCAGGCGAATAGGCCTTTGAGATCCCATCGTTTCACCCGATTGCGGCCCCAGCTGGTTACCATCGACGCCCCGTCCTTTTCGAACACCACATCCGGCGCAGTGGTTTCTCTGAATCCATCAAGCATCAACAGCTCCCTCCCGGATGGTAATTCATACAGGCGCACGACGCCGTTGGCCGAACTGGTAACGTATTTTTGAGAATCGGGCGTGAACCAGGCAAACACGAACGGATCTTGATGTTCGCGGATGAGCCTTATGGAGGAGGCATTCGCTTTCTGTTGGCGCTCGTCTACAGCGACGACCCCCAGAGCTGTATGGAGAAGTTGATATCTCCCGTCATCGCTTATCCTATTTTCACATATGAATAACGCCACACCCCCAAAGTAGCGTTCATCCGAATCCGTATCGTAAAGCACTGCCAAACTACCATCACTGCCTGCCGCAGAGACCTTTCTGCCATCGTGGCTGAAGTACGCGGATGAAACCGGCTCGTTGAAGTCGGTGTAACGCTTCGCGACCCGTGCTTGAGCGCCGTCCCAGATCGTGGCAGCTTTCTGGCCTCTTCTCTCGTCCGAAATTGGCGCGGCAGTAATTTCATTGTGCAACTTGTTCCAGGCTTTGTTGACAAGATATCCCCACTCCCAGTTACGGTGCTCCTTAGGCATTTCGATCAGCCTTCGCTGAGCTGCTTCAACCTTGCCACGATCGAGCTGCGTTTGAGCGAGTTGGATGGCTGAGACGTACTGTTTGTATTCAGCTTCGAGCCGGGCTTTACCTTCAGCGGCCCGCGCTTGTTCCGCCTCGTTCCGCGCCGTAACTGCATCGTCACGCATCCCCTCTGCCTGCGCACGCAGCTGTTGCGCGTCAGCCTCTGCTACAAGTGCACGATCCCGTTGGTCGCTGGCCTGAATGAACGCCAGTGTGGTCGTCACGAGCCCGATCAGGATCGCTGCCGTCGTCATGGTGCCGGCCACGAAAGCCATCCGGTTTCTCCGAACCAGCTTGCTGAGCCGATAGCCCACACCTGGTGGTCCTGCGAGAATGGCTTCGTTTCTGAGATGCCGATCTACATCCATACCGAGCGCGTTCGCCGTCTCGTAGCGGCGCGAACGGTCCTTCTCCAAGGCCTTCATCGTGATCCAGTCCAGATCTCCTTGGAGCTGGCTTCGCAAGGCTCGAGGGTTAGTGGCATGGGAGGCGGCCACCGTCTCCAGCTTGCCACCCAATGTACCTATCTGCGCACTAGGTGTGGACGGCTCCTCTTGAGTGATGATCCGACGGATCTCCCCGTAACCTGTCGCCCGATCAAAGACGAACGGCAGCGTACCTGACACTAGCTGATACAGCACGACCCCGAGCGAATAGATGTCCGATCGAGTGTCGATATCCTGCAGCGATGCCCCTGCCTGCTCAGGGCTCATATACTCGGGTGTGCCGATCAATACTCCCAGAGCGGTATGCAGCGTTCGCTCGGTCAGTTCCTGGTTAACAGCCTTCGCCACGCCGAAATCGATGACTTTGACCGCGGGTTGATCATTGATCTCTGTGACCAGGATGTTCGAGGGTTTGATGTCCCGATGGATGATCCCCTTCTGGTGCGCGTGCTGGACGGCCTTGCAGACCTGGATGAAGAGCTCGAGCCGCTGTCTTAGATCGAGACACTTCGTGTCGCAGTACCCATCGATGGGTTCTCCCGGCACATACTCCATGGCAAAAAACGGCCGGCCGGTCTCCGTCATCCCCGCGTCGTGGACCTTCGCCACATGTGCATGGTCGAGCATGGCCAATGCCTGCCGCTCGGACTCGAAACGGGCAAGGACCTCGTGCGAGTCCATCCCGAGTTTGATGACTTTGAGAGCCACGCGTCGACGCAGCGGCTCTACTTGATCTGCCAGGTAAACTTCGGCAAAGGTCCCTTCACCGACTAACTGCCGCACGACGTAGCCGCCAACATGGGCGCCGATGTCAAACTCTGAGCGTGATCGGGCTCGGACTTGAGACGCCGACAAGCTGTCTTCGAGTAACGCCTCATAGCGCTCCAGCGGTAACTCGTGTTTGAGAATTGCCTGCCGGGACCCCAAGGCGAGCTTTAGACCGCTATCAAGTTCCAGGGGTTCCAGGTGCACCGAGAGGATATCGATACCATTGGAGAGCGCATGGCTTATCTCGTCCTTACAATGACGTGAGGCGACGGAGGACTGGGTGGCGAAGTAGAGAAGAGCTGACGACCTCTCAATAGCTGCTGCTAACGCGTCAGACCACTGACTCCCCGGTTCGATACCTTCGTCATACCAGAGATTGAATTCCTGCTCCCGTAATCGCTCGAGCTCCGCATACACTGCCTCAGCATCATCGTGCGCATAGCATACGAAGAAATATGGCCCATCACCCTTGTAGGCTGGAAAAGGTCTAGTAGCCATTGGCGCGACCTCTTTTTTGGAAAGCTTAACCCCTGTCATTGGAAGAAGCTAGGCATTGAGACCTGCTAATTACAGCTTTCCGTCGTAGCACGTCACAGCAAAGGGCGTAGGAATCTCATGAGAGCTCCGGGCTGTCTTTTGCTTCCTAAGTCCTGCAAACGAGTACGGGAGATCTAGACGCGATGTGCCAAAAGCGGATCACGTAGCATCTGGATTTGGGGATTTGTGTGCTACTGCGACCCCGGTTCCCACCTGCCCAACGCCTCCTCGGTATCCGCAAGCTCTTCATCACGCCCGTGATAGCCCTGCTGGTCGATCAGGCGTCGGGCCTGTCTTGGTCACTGCCGAACAAGCGGACGCGAGTGAGCAGGATACCCAAGCGAATTCAGAAGGGGATACCTCGTTTTCGACTCACCCTGGAGGGTCTCTGCCTCCTCGAACAGGTCACGCGATGCATCAAGATCACGTCCCTGGTGGAGTGCGTTGGCATGCTCGGTCGCGCGCCCTGCCATCTTTCGAACTCAATTCCGCACCGGTCGGCAGACGTCACCGACTTCTCGGCGTCCGCCACTGAGATGCCCACGTAACCCAGCATCAGCTCCAGTTCGCGCAGCCTCGCAGCAGCATGCGTGTGACGACATGGATGGGTCTGACCATCCTCTGATGGACAGGAACGCTCTTTGAAATTAGACTGGATTGTTGAAAAGATGTCTGGGTACCGGATTAGCTCCAACTAGCTACAACCGTTAGCTGCGCACTATGATCTTCGAGAGCAAAATCGACTGGTGGTGGTATACGCAGATTGCCGCAGGGGCAGTCATCCTATTCTGTGTTGTGTACCCGTTGGAAAGTAGCGGCGAGATGTCAGGATCGGTAGCAGTTCTTCTGGTGGTGATAGTGTGTGTGATTGTACCGAGTTGGCTCACAACTACCACGACTTACCGAGTAACTCAGGAACTTTTGATCATACGATGTGGCCCGTCCGTTTGGATCGTGCCACTAGATCAAATCCACTCCGTCAAACGAACTCGGTCTCTACGCACGTCTCCAGCTCTTTCATTGGATTGGCTAGAAATCCAGTACCGATGCAGTCAAAAGGTACTGGTGTCCCCGAAAGACCTGAGAGGATTTGTTAAAGCAATCGGGTGGACAGGGCACCTATCATGAGATTCAACTCGCTCCAAAATCAATATGCTGTCATTTGCACGGGCGCCGATAGATGCTTGTGACTATGGTCCACCCAGACAATCCACTCGCGACACCTGCCGCGTTCCCGAGTATAACAACAGTGGTGTGACTGCCGTGAGAGAGCGGCACCACGAGTCAGATCTTTTTGATGGTCATGTGCGTCCCGAGCTTTTCGTATCCATCCTCCACGCTACTTAATGAAATCACACTTCCATCGCTGATGATGTCATACAGGGCCTCTCCCATCCTATCGACGAAGTTGATGAGGTGCTCCGGGTGCATGCAACTCGCTTCTTCATCTTAGCCAAGAGTGCTGAAACTCTTCGAGAAGGACAGATCACGAGCGTCGGTTGAGCGCGTATATAGGAGAACGCTGCGATCGGCGACCCGCTTGCAGACGTAGCTCAGACTCATCTGCTAACCATGTTTGGCTGGCGCAATCTGCCGATTAGACTCGCTCAGTGGACAATACGGTGGCTACTCGCTCTGATTTACCTCGTCTACTCACAGCGTTAGTTCGAACTGTCGGGCGCGGACGCTACCTGTGTCGATCGCTGGATGACAGTCATGGTCGGAGCGCGAATCGATGACGACATCCCAGCCGAGCGCGAACACCTCGTCCGGTACGCGCGCCAGCGACTGGCCGCCGGCCTGTAACTGTGGCAGGCGCCGACCCGTATATCAGCAGATGCTATGCTCACAGGATGCGCATTCTATGTACCCTAGAAAACCAAGAGGGCATCGGTCCTTGATCTGGGCGGATGCTGCCACTATTCTGATGCCCTGCTACATTGAATATACGCGATAAGCAGATCATGGCTGACAACGAGAACTCCAACGAAAGGATAACACCGGAACTGGTGACCGCAGCTCTGGAAAGCAGGTATCCCCAAACCAAGGAGAATCTGTCCATTCTGGAACCTCAGGAAGTGGTCGCTTTTCTGTCTACTATGGAAGCAACCGATCCTCAAGAGCCTGACGTACAGTTGAGGACCAATATGCTGCCCAATCTACTTGCGCAATTGGAGCTTCAGCACCCTAACCGGTGCCTTAGTGACGGCGCCTATGCGGTGCTTTCCTTTCTCGATGAGTGTGCCGATCAGATAGCGGTTCAGGCGAAACTGGACCGCAAGATTCAGGCACTTGTCCTTACCACATATCCCGCCGTGATAAAGCAAGTGATAACGCAAGGTTTGCTGCAGACGCTGCAGAATACGTCAATTCTAACGATACTGGATCTGATCAGTGAGCATTGTATCGGCTGGACCGGTGATCTGGGGAGATCGGGGAGCAATCTTCTGAAGAAGATCAAGTCGACCATTGAGGCCATCTGTGCAGACGATTCAGATAGCGAGTCGTTGCATTCGGATCTGGTCTCCTATTGCCACAAAAAGGCACAGCGAACGGCCAGACTCGAGAAGCGCCTATCAGAATCGGAGACCGGAATCCTTAGGGTACAACGGGCACAACACGTTGCCGCCAAGATGATCAATGCAGAGGCGACGGGCAAGCAGGCCCCTGCTAGCGTAAGCAAGTTTCTGACTGGTACCTGGTGTGATTCGCTGCAGTTCTTATTGATTCACCACGGTGACGAGAGTGTTGAGTGGCGTCGCGCCTGCAAACTGACCGAAATGTTGGTCTGGACCGTGCAGCCCATAGAGGCAACGGATGAGGAGGGGCTGCAGCGATTGTATCGACTGACCGAGCAGTTGCCGAAGGATATCCTCAAACTGCTGACGGAGCTGGGCTACGCCAACGAAAGCCTGACGGCATCTCTCGCAGAATTAGAGGCCGAATATATACACATCATGACCGATCCGGGAAATCAGAACGATGAATTTGTCCCCATGGATTGTGAGGATGACCTTTTCAACGCCTCGACCCTGGTCAGTCATGCATTACTGAACCAGGTGAACGATCTGAAGCTGGGGCAATGGTTTCTGTTCGAGGAAAACAACAGTCACGACATCAGAATCAAGCTGGTGGCAAAGCTCGACGATGTGCACCAACTGCTCTTTACCGACTGTAACGGTATGAAAGCATTGCAGAAAGGGTTTGAGCAATTTGCCTACTTCCTGTCATCGGAAATCGCCAGGACCTTGCCGGGCCAGGCGCCGTTTCAGGCGACGATCAGATCGAATCTGAAGAAAGTCATTGCGGAGCATCAGGTTCAGCAGCAACGGCTGGCTTCCGCAAAAGACCAGGTGGAAAGAGACAAAATCGTCAGTGAGATAACCCGCAGAAGAGCGATTGCCGAAGCCAAGGCTGCGTCGAGAAAGCGAAAGGCGACCCAGAGACAACGTGAAGAGGCAGCAAGAAGAAAACAACTGGAAAAGGCCAGGCAGGATGCTGAACGGGCTGCAAATCGTGAAAAACTGGAGGTGGCCGAAGATTCAGTGCGCTCTCTCAACGTTGGCGCCTGGCTGCAGCAAGCAGGTGGCGAGGATCCATCGGCAGAATGCAGATTAGCGGTCAAACTGGAAGCAGAGGATAGGTTCATATTTACCAATCAGACCAGTGTCAAAGTCGGTGAGTACACGACAGCTGAGCTGGCTCAGTTGTTGGCTTTGGGCGGATGGGAAATACTGGCCTCCGGTGATGACGAAGAAGATAGCCTTGCCAAAGTAGTCATTCGCCTCAGACAGGACAGGAACTGAGGTGATGACGATGCTATCGGACAAGGAAGACCGCGGTGAAAGTCGTTTCAGGTTGGTGCAAACAGTTTTTGTTGAGCTGCAACCTGCATCGAGGGATGGCAGCAAGCCCCCGATCATTGTCATGTGTAACTCTTCCGATGTGTCAGCCAATGGCATCCAGATACTCCTGCATGAAGAGATCCCCATGGGTAGCATTCTGCGTCTGTGCGTTGATATGAAGAATCTGGATCCAATCTTCCTGATCGGTGAAGTAAAGTGGGTACAACCCGATGCGGAAACGGATGGCTTTCTTATCGGCTTGCTGCTATTCGAAGCCGAAAACACCGATACTCAAATCTGGGAAAAAGTCATCGCAGACTTGTCGCCCTCACCAAAGCATGGTGTTCAGCCGACGCCACCGTGATCCGCAGTGTGACCAGAATCACATCCGGCGCTCTTCATTGCCAGGGTGAAAGCAGTACTGCGCAGGGCCAGCCGCTAGGATAGGAAGATGGTTTTGTGCTCTCACGGAACCTGTTTCAGCTCAATGCCGCTGTGCCATCTGAGTTCCTTGAACTGCGGCCCGTCTCCCATCCAGAAAAAACTCAAGAAATAAGGCGTCATAGGAATCCAATCGTCTGGGCAAATAATCGATTCCGCCGAGACACACTCTTTATTTGGGTGTTAACTCCCTCTACAGGGACGGCAGCAACGGTCCTTCTTTACTTGAATCCACGACCTTGTTACCCACCGGAAATCCCGCGCAGATGGACCAGATGAAAATCAAGCGGGCTCTGATAAGTGTCTCCGGTAAAACCGGGTTGATTGAGTCAGTGTGGTCATTGCGCTAAAGACACCCTACGATGACGGAACCACCGGGACGCGCAGTCCCATATCGTTCTAAGCCCGATGGATTTCATTGGGCGCCTGGCTGTACTGGTGCCCAGACCTCGAGTTAATGCACCCATCCACTTTCCCTGTAAATTGAGCGCCCCAGAAAGATACTGGTTATTCGTGTTATCCCCATCGACGTTCAGAGATCGAATCGGGTGCATTTGACAACTCAGTCAAAGGGCTGAATCTAGCGCCAAGTACGAATGCTGGACGTTGGGATTTGAGTGCGAAATAGGGTACATTGGGTGACTTTTGTTGTCGATCAGAGGAGACCGAAATGGCAATCACAGGAGTCGATCACGTTGTTGTGCGTGTGAAAGATATAGACGAAGGCATCAGCACCTATCGAGATAAGCTGGGTATGGAACTGGAGAGAACCGCAGAATCTGCTGCCATCGGCATCAAGCAGGCATTTTTCCCTTTGGCTGACGGTGGCTTTCTGGAAGTGGTGGCACCCCTTAGTGCTGATTCACCTGTGGGCAAAGCCATCGACAGGAATGGCGAGGGGATCCACACCGTCGCCCTTGCGGTCGACGACCTGGATGCTACTGTGAAGGCGATGCAGGAAGGCGGCGCGCAACTGATCGGCGTCGGCAGCCCGCAGGTATTCGTGCATCCCAAGTCTGCCCATGGCGTGCTGATTCAGTTGACCGAGAAATCGTAGGACTTGTGTAGCGATTCCCCTGCTTGATCCAGAGAGGATTGAATGGGGTTTCGCCCGGCGTGGATTCGCCCGGCGTGGATTCGCCCACCCACAAGGCTAGCGCAGGATGGGGTCGATTAGTGCCGATCAGGTATGGATACCCGTCCCTCGATGCGTTTACTGCGTACCCGCCCGCTGCCCTTGGATTTAAGGGTAAAGTCGCCGCCCACGTCAGCAACCTGCACAGTACCGGAACCGTCACTGCCAATACGTACATTCCGGCTAACATTGCTCACCAGGATACTACCGGAGCCGTCTCTGCCGACGGTGACCATGCCTCCCACCTGGTCGATATCAATCCCGCCTGACCCATCACTTACGATCTCAACGTCCTTATCCACCCGTGATATCTCGATCTCTCCGGAACTGTCCCGCCTGATCTGCACCTCACCCGTTACATCTCTGAGGCGGATGTTACCCGAGCTGTCGGATAGGGATATATTGCCATTCAATTGGCGCACTACGATATCTCCGGAGGAGTCGTTTATGTCCAGATCGGTACGCCCGTCTGTGACTTTGATCCTGCCGGAACTGTCATCGATGGAGGTCACCGAAGCTGATGAGACGTCCATATGGCCACTGGAGTCCCTGATCTCGATGGGCGTTGAGTGCGGCAGGGCGACCTCCAGATCGACATAGGCATATTCGGTATTCCAGCCGGACCGAATGCTCTTCGGAATGATGACCGTGATGGTGACGGCTGAACCATCGCGCTCGATGTCCAGTGCCATCTCCTCAAGGTGCTCTTCCTCATCGGTGCACGCCTGTCCTTTCACGGCGATGTCGCCGCCGTCTGCCACGCCGGTTACCACCAGGTATCCGGCCAGGGCATTGAGCTCCACACGGTCGATCCCATCCCCATCGATATCCGGTAAGAGGTCCTTGCTGTATTTGCAGGGGCTCCCAAAGGTGTTGCCGGCAAGTGACAGGCTGACCAGAAACAGCAGCAAGTTTTTTGTTAGTCTCACGCGATTCTCCACTTTGTCATGTCTCATTTAGATGGATCGAACGGCCAGTTGGTTTAAACCGTCCAATCGACTCCCTGCATTGGCCCCGGATGAAGTTCGCGTTAGGGAGGCCAGCCCCGGGCTCGAGCGTATCCTCAAAGATCAGCCATGGATCAATCCTTCGGCAATCCCAGAATCCGTTCAGCAATAATGTTCTTCTGAATATTGGGCGTGCCGCCACAGATTGCCACATCCGGCCAACTCAGAGCAGCAGTTGCCCAACTGCCACCATCCACTGCGCCCTCCTGATCACGAAGCTGCAGACCGGACTGGCCGAGAAGTTCCACTGCAAAGTCGGTCATCTCCACCTCGAGATTTGCCCGGTGAAGCTTGTTCACCGATGTTTCGCTGGATAGCGGTTCCCTCTTTATCTGCTTGGTAAGGTAACGAAATCCGTTGAGGCGCATCGCTTCGATTCTGGCTTCAAAGACGGCAATCTGGCGACGAATGCCTACGTCATCCCGTGCCGGTTTGCCGTTCTTGCGGGACTTCCTGACCAGTTCCTTAAGTCGTTCCAGTTTCTCATACATGGCGGTGACTTCACCGATGCTGGAGCGCTCGTTAGCGAGGGATGAGATGGTTACCTTCCAGCCATTGCCTTCTTCACCGAGCCGGTTATCCACCGGCACCTTGACCTCATCGAAGAATACCTGGGCAAATACGGCACCGCCCGCCATAATCTCGATCGGCCTGACTTCTATACCGGGAGAATCCATTTTGACCAATAGGGCAGTGATGCCTTCATGCTTGGACTCCGGGTTGCTGCTGGTACGAACCAGCAGGGAGATCCAGGACGCAAACGGCGCCAGACTGGTCCAGATCTTGGTGCCGTTGACGATATAGAAGTCTCCCTCTCTCACTGCCTTGCACTGCAGTGAAGCCAGGTCGCTGCCCACGTTGGGTTCCGAGTATCCGGTACACCAATGGTATTTGCTGTCGAGAATGTCGGGAATGAAGCGCTGCTTCTGCTCTTCGGTGCCATATTGGATGATGGCTGGGCCCACCCAGGCGAGACCCATCATACAGGTGCCGAGAGGCGGAGCCTTTCGTGATGCCATTTCCTCCTTCAGAATAACCTGCTGCATGATGTTGCCGCCACCACCTCCCACCTCTTTCGGCCAGGAGAAGCCCACCCAGCGCTTTTCCCGCACCTTCTTGAGCCAGTTCGCCATAAAATTGGCATCGCGCCTGTTGGCGGCCGTCAGATTCTCATCCAGAAAATCCCTCACCTCCTGCCTGAATGCCTGCTCCTCTTCGGTGTATTCAAAATCCATTACAATTCTCCCAGAGTGGCAACGCGCTCATAGTGGTAATCCGTGTCCCCATACATGGGGCGTGCCCATTTGGACCGTTTCAGATAGAGCTGGATATCGTACTCGGCTGTGTAACCGATGGCACCATGCAGGTGCACGCTATCAATTCCGATCTGTGCGAACGCCTGCGATGCGTAGGCTTTCGCCAGCGAAGCGGAACGGGACAGCTCGCCGGGACTCTCGTCCACTGTCCAGGCAGCATAGTAGAGCAACGACTTGAAGGACTCGATGTCCAGATAGATTTCCGCCAGTCGGTGTTTGACGCTCTGGTATCTGCCAATGGGACTATCGAACTGAATTCGTTCCTTTGCATAGTTGGTGGTCATGTCCAAGGCAGCTTCTGCAGCACCGATGATCTCAGCTGTCACCGCAACGACCCCTTTGTCCAACAGGCGCACAATGGTGTCTGAATCGCAGTGGAGTAGACTCGTTTCATCGGCAGTTACATTGTCCAGTTTGACCGATCCGGTGCGCTTGGTTTGATCCATGGTGCCGGTGCCGGTGACACTGACGCCCTGCTGATCCCTCTCAACCACGGCAAGAGCAATTTTGCCATTGGACGTACCCTCCCTGAAGGCGACTATAAACAAATCGGCAAGACCCGCATCGGGTACCAGCCGTTTTTCGCCGTTCAGCATAAAGCTCTTGCCGTTGCCGGTACCAACAAGCGTGATGTTGTCAGCATTCGGGGGACCATCGTCATCCAGTATGGCCAGGCTGGCAATGCTGTCGCCACTGGCCAGATCGGTAAGCCAACGCTTCTGTTGGCTGTCGGTGGCAGTTTCCGCTAGGGTCGATGCAGCGATACTGTGGGAGATAAACGGAGACGGGTAAAGGCTTCTGCCGGTCTCCTCAAGGATAACGGTCAGGTCCACCCAGGAGAGCCCCACGCCGCCATAATCAGGGGGAATGACCAGGCCGAGCCAGCCAAGTTCGCCCATCTGCTGCCACAGTTGCCGGGAAAAGCCTTCGGGTTCCTTCATGATCTCTCTGACCTTGCTCAAGGGACAGTTTGTATCCAGGAAGCGTCGGACCTGATCCCGCAGCAACTCCTGTTCCTCGTTGAATCCAAAATTCATATAGTCGTCTCCAGGCCTCTTGCCAGGATGGGGTGAAATCCGTTGATTCACCCTCAGCGTGATGGCATTCAGTTCCTTCAGGTGCTCACCGCCAGAATGGGGTCACCGGTTAGCATATCTGATGTCATAGGGTGGGTGCAAAACAGACTGGCCTTGTCTTCCAGAAGGGCCACCAAGTGTTCCCAGAACCCGCGTTAGTCTTGTGCCCGTGCTCCTGCTCTTCCAATTGGGCATGAAGTACAATTGCCAGCAGCCCATACCAAAGGGCACGAGCGGAAAAGCGCGCGGGGAAAGGGATGCCGGAATGGAAGGTGTAATCATCATGCAGAAAGACGTGCTATTGAAAGTGAAGGATCCTGGATCGGCAATGGTGCTGGTACTAATGCTTGGCTTTGTTCTGGTAGAAGGTTGTAGCATCTCGGCTCACGCCGATGCCACTGCAAGGACTGTAATCATCAGTGCCTTCGGGTTCGAAGCCGGTAGCGGCGAGTGGCGCGGTGAGTCCGGACCCTTTATCAATGCGTTGACCACACGCACAGTAATCAGTGATCGGGTACCTTTCTGCGATATCGCTTTCGAGGGCGAGATTAACGGGTGGCCGGTGACGGTGGTGACCATGAGGATTGGTAAGGTTCACGCAGCCGTCTGCATGCAGGATTTGCTGCGCTACTACGAGGGGGCAGCCGGTATTCGAGAGGTCATCTGGAGTGGGGTCGCCGGCATTACGCCGATGGTTGGTGGCATGTTGGATGTTGCAGGCAATAGAAGGCAGGCCGAAACGACCGTCATCGGCGATGTGTGTATCTCACACATCGCTGTCGACTATGATCTGCGCCATAGCGCGATCGGTGAAAAGGACGAAATGTGGCTGATGCGCCTGCCAAATGAATCCCGTACGGCGGTTGGCAGTCTCGATCTCGCCAGCGAACTCTATACGGCAGCCCAACGGGTCGCGTGGCCTGAAGTTCCCGCGGGTCCCGCTCTCAATATCACCAAGTATCACGGTGCCAAGGCGGTCCGCAAAGCCCGTGCCTTTGACGGGACAACGTGTGCTGAGGCTACCTCGGACAATTTCTGGCACAGTGTTCAGGAGGATCAATGGGCGCGTGAACTGCTTGCCCAGACGATCAGCCAAACGCTTGGCACAAGAGTCACGCCCGATGGAGTGCTCGCCATAACGGCGATGGAGCAAACCGGTTGGTCTAATGTGCTGGAGATGTGGACGGACGCGACGGGTGAGAAAATTCCGTTTGCCTATTCACGTTCCGCCAGCAATTACGACCACCCATGGCTGGACACGAACAACAGACCTGCTGTTAGTGGAGCAGAGAGTCTTCGTGCAGGTATGGATGCCGCAGGCCTCGAATACGCAGCGATCACCGCGGCTCTGCCCATATTGAAAATGCTGCAGCGCCGCAAACTGAGCATTCGCCACTAGATTCGCCTAGGACACAAAGAGGGGATCAAATCACCATTCCCTCCATCGTTCCAATGTGGGTCGCGGCACTAAGTCAATGGCCGCAGGCGGATCCAGCCGGACTCTATGTTTTCGACTCCCTGCTCATATCCCGGCTCTCCGGGCATAACGATTTCGCCGCTCGACGGCACCACCCTGGCTCGTTGGTCGTCCTGGTTCGCTTCGGCTGCTTCGATCACTTCGCGCGCGCTGCGAAATAGTGCCAGGCTCTTGATCATGCGCAGCGTTGGCGTCATCAGCACCATCTCTTCCCGGTCGAATCGCTCCAGGATGGTATGGGGCGCCAACCACTCGGCATGGACGGTCTCGCGGTTGTCGTGCAGGGGTGTTTGTCCATCCGGCATGCGGGCGACGAAGAAGCGTGCACTGAATCTTCTCGGTGGCCCCTCGGGGGTGATCCAATGAGCCACGTAGTGCATCGCTGCCACATCGAGGAGCAGGTCTTCTCGTCTGACCACCTCTATGAAATCACGGTTGCCCTGATTGACTTCGTCCCGGTAGCTTTCGAATCGGGTTGCGGTTGACCCGTCGGAAAGATCCACCGAACCGGCTGATTCCTTGTGGATCGCCAGCATGATGCCCGCTTCTTCGAAACTCTCCCGAATGGCTGCTACGTAGAAAGCGAGGCCGCCGGACTGCAGACCCATCAATTGGCTGGCTTCCTCATCGGTGCGGTGCACACTGATGGCTTGGTATTCCTGTGAGTCATCGGCTGCATCCACTGAGCCACCGGGAAAAACCCACATGCCGCCGGCGAATACCGTATTGGCGTGGCGCTGCATCATTAAGACTTGTAGATCAGGTCGATCATCCACCAGCATTACGGTTGCGGCTGGTCGAATGGCTACTTTGGCGGGATCATAATCGCTCATGCATAGCTCCGCGTTACTTATCAGGGTGGCGTTAACATAGCAGAGAATCCCATCGAGCTCTACGCGAAGGAATTTGTTTTCCCTTCGTCGACGCCAGACGTACGAAGGTTAATTCGCCAATAGAATATTCTTGAGATAGCGTCCCGTTTCCGACTTCTTCATCATCGACAGCGCCTCCGGAGTGCCTTCAGCTATCAGGTTGCCACCGTCGGGACCACCGTCGGGTCCAAGGTCGATGACCCAGTCCGCCGTTTTAATAACATCGAGATTGTGTTCGATCACTGTCACACTGTTGCCGGCTTCTACCAAACGATCCAGCGCTGCTAACAGTTTCTTAATGTCATCGAAGTGCAAACCAGTGGTGGGCTCATCCAGAATATAGAAAGTCCTGCCGGTCGCCAGTTTGGAGAGCTCGCGCGCTAGTTTGATCCGTTGCGCCTCACCCCCTGACAGGGTCGTAGAGGGTTGACCCAGGTGAAGATAGTCGAGTCCAACATCCATCAGCAGTTGCAGTTTTGAGACTATGCGCGGATGTTCTGAGAAGTGTTGCACCGCCTCCGCTACGGTGAATTCCAGTACATCGGCAATAGACTTGCCCTTATACCTGACCTCAAGGGTAGCGTCGTTGAAGCGTCTGCCGCGGCATTCCTCGCACTTTACATAGACGTCGGAGAGGAAGTGCATTTCAATTCTACGCACGCCGTCGCCGCGGCAGGCATCGCATCGCCCGCCTTTGACGTTGAAGGAGAATCGGCCCGGTTTGTAACCCCGCATCCGTGCTCCCGGCAGCATGGTATAGAATTTCCGGATTTCGTCGAACACCTTGATGTAGGTAACGGGGTTACTGCGGGGCGTCCTGCCGATGGGCTTCTGATCGATGGCTACCACCTTGTCCAGCTGTTTTAATCCGGTGATGCGTTTGTGCGCACCGACTCGCCTGGTGGCGTTGTGGTAGTGTCTGGCGAGGGCCGGATAGAGGATGTCGTTGACGAGCGATGATTTGCCGGCACCGGAAACACCGGTTACTGCCGTCAATATGCCGAGAGGAAACTTCACGTCGATATTCTTGAGATTATTCGCCTTGGCACCCTCCACCTTGATGGTCCCGGTGGGTGCACGTCTCTGGTTTGCTATCGGGATGGACATCCTTCCCGCAAGGTAGGCGCCGGTGATTGAGTTGCGGTTTCGGAGCAGGGCTCTCGGAGTGCCGTGATGGACGATGTGACCGCCTTGTATGCCTGCTCCGGGACCGAAGTCTATGACGTGATCCGATGTGCGGATGGTCTCTTCGTCATGTTCGACGATAACGACCGTATTGCCGATATCGCGCATGCGGCAGAGCGTATTCAGCAGTTTGCGGTTGTCCCTTTGGTGCAGGCCGATGCTGGGTTCATCCAGAATATAGATCACGCCGCTTAGCTCCGATCCAACCTGACTTGCCAGGCGGATTCGCTGTGATTCGCCACCGGAAAGGGAGGGACCCAGTCGGTCTAGAGAGAGATAGGATAATCCCACCGAGACCAGGAAATTCAACCGGTTGCAGATCTCCTTGAGCACCTCGGTAGCTATTTCTCCGGCCGCTCCCGGTAGTTCGAGTGTACTGAAGAAGTCGTACGCTGCATTGATGGTCCAGGCGGATGTTTCGACGATGGTCTTGTTTCCCACTCTAACTGCAGCGCTCTCCGCGCGGAGTCTGACGCCATTGCAGGTCGAACAGGGCGTGTTGGCCAGGAACTGGGAGTACCAGCGCTTCATCCCTTCGGATCGGGTTTGCCGGAAACGGCGCATAATCCGCGGGACCAGTCCCTCGTAACGGGACATGGAAGTACCGTGACGTCGCCAGACGATTTTGAACCTCTGCTCACCGGCACCGAACAGCACCAGCTTTTGCTGTTTCTGGGACAGGCGCCGCCAGGGCCTGTCCACTGCAATTCCTAACTGCTCAAAGACCTGGCGGTGATAGATGGCTCCCGTCGAAGTCCGGTCGTCATCCAAGCGGCCCAGAGTCCTGATGGCGCCCTCTTTGATGCTTCGATCTTTGTCCGGTATCATCAGGTCCTGGTCAAAGGCTACCTGGGTACCCAGACCATTGCAGTCGTGACACATCCCCTGGGGACCGTTGAAGGAAAAAGCCTGGGGAGTCAGTTCGGGAAAGGAGATGTTGCAGTTGGGGCAGGAGAGATTTTCGGAATAGATACTGTCGCCATTGTCCGTAGCGGCAATCAATGCACCTTCTCCCAACGCAAGCGCCGATTCCACCGATTCGGTCAATCTTTCGGCCAGGTTGTCGCGTATCACCAGGCGGTCAATGACCGCTTCCACCGTGTGCTTTTTGCGTTTGTCCAGCGCCTCGGTTTCGTCCGAGCGGACCACTTCACCATCTACCCGCAGGCGCACGAATCCCTGCGCCCTGGCATCTTCCAGCATCTCCTTGTGTTCACCGCGGCGATTGACCAGAAGCGGCACCAGCAGATAGAGGAGCGTGCCTTCGGGAAGTGCCAGCAGTTCCCTTGCTATGTGCTGTGCGCTTTGCCCCTGCACCTTGCGACCACATTGGTGGCAGTGTTGTATGCCGACCCTGGCATACAAGACTCGTAAGTAGTCGGCAATCTCGGTGATGGTACCCACGGTGGACCTGGGGTTTCTACTGGTGGTTTTCTGTTCGATGGAGATGGTCGGTGACAGACCGCGGATGGTATCGTATTTGGGTTTTTCCATCTGGCCCAGAAACTGGCGGGCATACGCGGACAGGGACTCCACATAGCGCCTCTGTCCTTCGGCATAAAGGGTGTCGAAGGCTAGAGAGGATTTGCCCGATCCGGATACCCCGGTCAATACCACCAGTTTTCGCTTCGGTATCTTGACCTCAACGGACTTGAGATTGTGCTCCCGGGCACCTCGTATCAGGATATGATCAAGTTCATCGGATGCTTTTCTCATCGCTTTCAAAACTCATTATTCAGATTTCAATCGTGCTGTATGTATATACAGTTCATCTGCAAAAATCAACTGAAAACTTATGAGTGCTGCAAATGGCTGATGGAGTTCAGCGGGGCATGGTACCTCTGCTCATCTCGTTCGGGTTTGCTTCGTTCCAATCTGTGAAGCAGTTGGGATCTTGAGTCTGTGACTGGCTCGCTTTATGACGCGTCAGCCAGATCTGCAGAGCCTG
>JASMJM010000137.1 GCA_030749725.1 Pseudomonadales bacterium
ATCCTCATGTGTTCGGGGCTGAGCCACCGGGGTTCGGGGGGGATCCACCTGTGTTCGGGGGCGCTCCACATGTGTCCGGGGGTGATCCGGGACGATCGAGGGTGATCCAGGAAGAACGATGGAGTAGCATTGGAGCCAATGGCTGGAGCAGTGCATGCAAGATACGATCTATTGGTATGACTACGAAACCACTGGTATCGATTCGGGGCGAGACAGGCCTGTGCAGTTTGGTGGACTCCGTACTGATCTGGATCTGAACGTCATCGGGGAGGCAACGACTCTGTTTTGTAGATTGAGTGATGACATCCTGCCGACACCGGAAGCGATGTTGGTGTCCGGCGTCAGCCCGGCCACACTCGAGCAGCAGGGAGTTACGGAAGCGAAATTCACCGACCGGGTCCACCGGGAGTTCAGTCAGCCCGGTACCTGTGTCGCGGGATACAACAGCATACGCTTCGATGATGAATTTACCCGCCACGCCCTCTACAGGAATTTCTTCGATCCCTATGCGAGGGAGTGGCAAGCAGGTAATTCGCGTTGGGATGTCATCGACCTGTTTCGTATGGCTTATGCGCTGCGTCCCGACGGCATGGAGTGGCCCGAGGATGAACGAGGGGTCGTCAGCTTCAGGTTGGAGGAATTGACTCGGGTCAACCACATCGAGCATGGTGCTGCCCACGATGCATTGGCGGATGTCCGTGCTACCATCGACCTGACGGGGCTATTGCGAGACGAGCAACCTCGACTGTATGACTTCCTGTTTCAGCTGCGTAGCAAGCAGCGCGTGCTTGAGCAAATGTATCCGCTCGGCAAGTCAGCCATCGTGCACGTATCGTCGATGTACGGCGCCTCTAATGGCTGTCTGGCTGTGGTACTGCCGATCTGTTCCCACCCTGGTAACAGCAACGGCATCGTTGTATACGATCTCTCCCAGGATCCGGAGCTCTTGTTGACGCTGCCCGCAGATGAGATCACGCGGTTAGTCTTCACGTCGAGAGAGGAATTGGCGGAAGGTGAGAGCAGAATCCCTCTGAAGACCGTCCACATCAACCGATGTCCAGCGGTTGCGCCCCTGACGACCCTGACCGATGCAAATTGCGAACGGCTGGGAATCAACATGACGCACTGTCTGGATCATATGGTAAGAATCCAGCATGCAGCGGGTATCGTTGAGAAAATACAGGATGCCCTGGGCGGGAGTGACTTTCCGGAGGTGACCGATCCGGACTTGATGCTCTATCAGGGTGGTTTTTTTTCCAGTGCTGACAAGCAATCCATGGCACTTGTCAGACAAGCTTCTCCGCAACAGCTTGGCGAGCTCAACCCACCCTTCGAGGATGCCAGATTGTCCGAGATGCTGTTTAGATACCGGGCCAGAAACTACCCTGACACCCTGACAGCGGATGAAAAGCGTCGTTGGAATGTGTACAGAACGGATCTGTGGCGTCAGAATTCTCCTCTGGATCAGTATTCATTGGAGATCGATCGGTTGAAGGACATCCACCGAGGCAACGCAGATAAGCACCGTTTGCTGTGTGAACTTGGGGATTACTGCAAGCACCTGCTGACCACTTTGGACGGTTAGCGCATGAGTTCCGTTGAGTTCACTAATTTAGAAAAGTCCCTTGGCCAACAGACCATCATCCCGGGGATCTCCCTTGAGATCCCTGCCGACATCACCACAGCTATCGTGGGTGAAAGTGGAAGCGGCAAGACGACTCTGCTGCAGTTGGTGATCGGTTTGTTGAAACCGGATAGTGGGGTGGTAAAGATTTTCGGTACACCCCTAGATTACGACAACCTTGCCGAAGCGAGGAAGGGAATGGGATATGCCGTGCAGGGAGCGGGTCTCTTCCCTCACATGACCGTTTTTGAAAACGTCACCATCGTTGCCAGGCTATCCGGATGGTCCGATTCTGAGATCAAGGCTAGATACCAGCATCTGCTGGCACTGCTGGAGCTCACCTATGAGTTTTCCACTAGGTATCCCCACAGTCTTTCCGGAGGCCAACAGCAAAGGGTCAGCCTGTGCAGAGCGATGATGCTGAATCCACCGCTGCTATTACTGGATGAACCCTTTTCGGCGCTCGACCCGATCACCCGTACAGCCATCCATGAGCAGTTCCTGCACCTGCAACAGGTAGAGCCAAGATCGGTGCTGTTCGTAACCCATGATATGAATGAGGCCCGCCACCTGGCTCAACACGGCGTCATCATGAGAGAGGGGAACGTGTTGCAGCAGGGAAGCATGACTGCCATTGCAGATAGTCCTGCCAACGAGCATGTCGCCGATCTGTTTCGAGGATCCCGAACTTGAGGAATCCATTTGGGCTGCTCACGCTTCTATTCAGCATGTTGGTCGCGCCTGCTGGTAGTGCCGAGACCACCATTACCGTTGGCAGTAAGAACTTCAATGAAAGCTATCTGCTGGCTGAGATTATGTCGCAAACACTGGAGTCCGCCGGTTACCAGGTGGAAAGGAAATTTGGCCTGGGTGGTACTTTGGTCTGCTATGAGGCACTTGTGAACGGTGAGATAGATCTATACGCAGAGTATACCGGTACGCTCTCGAAAGTAATCTTGAAACTGGACGCGACACCTGCAATCCCTGCATTGAATACGCTGCTTCAGCCAAGCCAATTGCTGCTCCTGGATTCGTTCGGATTCAACAATACTTACGCCATCACCCTGAAGGAGGATCTCGCCAGGAAGATGGCGCTGTTGAGCATTTCCGATCTGCGCGAACACCCTGACTTGAAGATGGCCTTCAGCCTGGAATTCCTGAATAGAGAAGATGGCTGGCCCGGTCTTGCCAGGAGTTACGGATTCAGCACAAAACCCACCGGCATTGAACATGGTTTGGCTTATCAGGCGATCGATCAGGGCAAGATTCAGATTACGGATGCCTACTCAACCGATGGTGACCTGCAGCGATACGGACTGATTGCTCTTCTGGATGACAAAGGGTACTTCCCACAGTATCTGGCCGTGCCTCTGGTCAGGCAGGATTTGCCGCAAGCTGCCATGATCGCCCTGAGACAACTTGGTGAACGCATCGATGATGTGCAAATGCGGACCCTCAATGGCCGGATTGTCATCGACAAAGAGAGTTTCTCTGCAGTTGCTGCTGATTTTCTAAACACTCAGGACATCGCCAGTAACCCGGTAGCGGACGACACCATGTGGAAAGATCTGGGCATCAATACGGTTGTTCATCTCAAACTGACCGCCATTGCTCTGGCGTTGGGATGTCTGATCGGCTTGCCCACGGCATTTCTGATCTATCGCTCCAGGAATCTGTCAAGGGTGTGTATTTACCTGGCGGGTTTACTTCAGACCATCCCCTCGATTGCACTGTTGGCACTGATGATACCCCTATTCGGTATCGGTCAGGTTCCCGCGATCATTGCATTATTCCTCTATTCACTGTTGCCGATTCTGAGAAACACCATCACCGCTTTAATCACTATCGACCCGTTGCTGAAACGGGTGGCTGAAGCGATCGGTCTTACCGGCTCCCAACAGTTGATTCATGTTCTGATTCCTCTGGCCCTGCCCAACATGCTGGCCGGCATCAAGACTGCCGCCATCATCAGCATTGGCACAGCTACACTGGCCGCGTTTATAGGAGCTGGTGGCTTGGGTGAACCAATCGTCACGGGTCTGGCATTGAATGACACCGGGCTCATTCTGAGGGGAGCGATTCCTGCTGCCTGCCTTGCCATCATCGTCGAACTCCTGTTCGAATTGCTGGAAAAGGCGCTGGTAAAGGAACATATGCTGATCGGGCAACTACCTCAGTAGTTGGTGCCCATCCGTATTTAAGGTCTGTGCTTCGGGTGCCCATCCGAATGCGGCCCACTCAAATTATTGTTTTTACAGCAGACATGTTTACCCTGTCGCATTGATTTCGCCAAAACCACCTATTTCTGGATGGACACTAGTCAGTGGCGCCAAGTGGGCCCTCGTGTCGGTAGAATTCCTTGAGGATCCTATACAGGAAATGAGGATCCCCGCTGCCACAGGTTTCTCGCAGCGAATGCATGGCAAACGTGGGGACACCGATGTCCAGGGTCCTGACTCCAGTTTCCGTTGCCGTGATGGGACCGATGGTGCTGCCGCAGGCCATATCGCTGCGGGTGACGAAGCTCTGAAACGGTATCTGCGCTTGCTGGCAGAGCAGTTGAAAGAAGCCACTGGTTTCACTGTTGGATGCGTAGCGCTGATTGGCATTGACCTTGATAACAGGACCCTGGTTGAGGATAGGACCATGGTTGGCATCGTGTTTGTCCCCGAAATTCGGATGAATGCCATGGGCGTTGTCAACTGAGAACAGCATCGAACTGGCGATACAGCGGTGCAGTTCGTCACTGTCAGGACACACTCTTTGCAGAGTGGACTTCAGAAAGGGTCCATGGGCGCCCGCCGCAGTGGCACTGCCCACCTCTTCATGGTCGTTGCAGATGAGCAGGCTGGTAACAGAAGTGGGTGCTTCCAGCAGCGCACACATGCCGGCGAAACAACTGAGCAGATTATCCAGTCTGGCGCCGGCGATGAATTCCTTCTTGAAACCGATCAGCCCAGGTGCTTCGATGGGATAGAGACTAATTTCATAATTCAGTATCTCCGCGATATCCGCATCCTTATGCTCGTTACGGAATTGGCGCAGCAGCAGATCCATAAACGAATCGCCGCCATCTTCAGTCTGCATCACAATCGGTGGGATATGCTTCTGCGAATTGATGCTCCGCTTCGCATTAACGTCTCTGTCCAGGTGGATTGCCAGACTGGGAATAATGGCGACCGCATCTGTAAAGTTGATCAACCGATTACTGATCCGGTTTTCCTCACTGCGATAGGTAATGCGCCCGGCAAGCGAGAGGTCGCGATCGAACCATGGATTCAGCAGCACACCACCATAGACCTCCACCCCCAGTTGCAGATAACCGAATTTAACCAGGTCCGGACGGGGTTTTACGCGAAGACAAGGACTGTCCGTATGAGCCCCAACCATACGAATTCCAGCTTCACCGATGGGAGCTTCTCCCAGCACGAAAGCGATGATGGAAGAATCATTGCGACTGACAAAGTAACGTTCGCCTTTGGCGAGAGTCCAGCTTTCCCGTTCCTGCAACTGCAGGAAGCCGGCGTCGCGCAGTCTCTTTTTGAGTTCATGCACCGCATGAAAAGGCGTCGGAGACGCCTGCAGGAAGCGCATCAGGTTCTTGTTGAGCTGCCCTTCTTTTGCCTTGTTGGCCATCGATATCGGTCCTCAATTGTGTGTCGTTTATCCTGGCTTATACGATTGGCACTTGCCTTGGGTTTAGTCAAGGCTATTCGCAGAAGGGGCTGGGGTTTACTTTTCTCCGCGGCTTTCGGCTCTCCCAGCTACCCTCACTTGGTCAGGAGCCCCTCTGGGTCTCCTTCCGCGCGCTCGGCGCTGCGCCTGATTGCTACGAAAAGGAAACCCCAGCCCCTTCTGCTAGGTTCCCCAAATACATTAGCCTTGAACGAATCAGACCGCTTTCATAAGTGTCATCGGTTTCAGTTCTCTTGAATCTATCTGGCAATACGCTGATGGCCGAAAGATAGCTTACAGCGCAGTAGAAAGTGGTCCAATTGACGGGAGTATGTTAACAATGTAAGCAATTGATTCTTAGTGCCTGTTGCCACTTATGTGGGTAGGTGACAGGCTCCACACAGGTCAGGTGGGTGAACGCTCAAGTTGAATTCGATTGACCCGTACAGCGACCTCCATTAGAATCCATATCGACTGAACTTGAGCGCCGATTTGATAATCAGCTTGCGGGCGCCTAACAAATACCGCTAAAGAGAGCGCAGAAACCTACTTTAGCAATAAGCTGAGTAGGTTTTTTTTTGCCGAGAGGAATTCAAAATGGATACACCAGGATTCACATCATCGATTCTTCATTCCGACCGTAGGAGCGGCATAGAACACGGATCCATACATAAGCCCGTGCACACGGCGGTTACCTTCACCTACGACGACGCCCGGGATCTGGCGGATGTGTTCCAGGGGAAGAAAGCGGGCTACTCCTATGGACGTCAGGTAAATCCCACGGTAAACGCGTTGCAGGACAAGATCTCGCTGATGGAGGGCGGTGTGGCGACTGCCGCCTTCGCCACCGGCATGGCGGCCATCGGCACTACCCTGTTTACCCTCCTGCGACAGGGAGATCACATGGTCTCCAGCGCATTTCTGTTTGGCAATACCAACAGCCTGTTTAACAGCTTTACCACCCACGGTATCGAAGTGACCTTCGTCGATGCCACCGATGTGGCTGAAGTGGATAAAGCCATCCAGCCGAATACGCGGCTGGTTTTTGTGGAAACTATCGCCAATCCGAGAACGCAGGTCACCGATCTCGCCAGGATCGGCGAGTTGTGCGAACAGCGCGGCCTGATCTACTTTGTGGACAATACCTTGACGACCCCGTACCTGTTCCAGCCCCGCTCGGCGAAGGCATCTCTGGTGATCAACTCACTGACCAAATACATTGGCGGTCACGCCAATGCGCTGGGTGGCAGTGTCACTGAAACGGGATTGTATGATTGGGGCAACTACCCGAATCTTTACGATAACTACAAGAAGGGCGACACATCCAAGTGGGCCATCACGCAGATCAAGAAGAAGGGATTGCGGGACTTCGGTGCCAGCCTGGGTCCTGAGGCCGCCCACCACATTTCTGTGGGCTCAGATACCCTGGCCCTTCGTCTGGAGAGAGCCTGCAGTAACGCCATGCAGTTATCGGAGTACCTGAATGGCCACCCCAAAGTAAAGAAGGTCTACTATCCGGGCCTGCCTGATCATCCCGAACACAACCTGGCGGCAGAGCTGTTTCGTCATTACGGTGCTATTTTCAGTATCGAATTGGATGACAGCATCGATTGCTTCGACTTTCTCAATCGCCTGGATCTGGTGGTCAGTACCAGCAATCTGGGGGATACCAGAACGCTGGGTATACCGGTGGCGCACTCCATCTATTATGAGATGGGACCCGAGAGGCGTGCTTCCATGGGAATCGTTGACTCACTGGTAAGATTCTCGGTGGGTATCGAAGAAACTGAAGATCTCCTCGAGGATTTCAAGCAGGCTCTTGCCGGCTGAATTGCTGGCCGTGTGTGGGTATGTCAAACCAAGTCCGTATCTCCGCAGAGTTGGCTTTGGCAACCCAAGAAAGAGATTCGTCCTCGATCTATTTGGGATAGAATCTGTCTTTTTTGACTGATGCCCCAAAGGGGACAATGGGACCGCCATGACGACTGCACTGATGACGACCGACTTGCCGCTTGCCAACAGAAGAACGGGGAAAATCCGTGATCTGTATGATCTGACTTTGAACGACGGATCGGATGGGATATTGATCATTGCCACCGACCGGATCAGCGCCTTCGATGTGGTGCTCGAAAACGGCATACCCGGCAAGGGGGTGGTGTTGACGCGGATATCCAAGTTCTGGTTCGATCTGTTTTCTTCCGAGGTCGATCACCATCTGATATCTGTGGACAGCTCTGAGATCGAAGCCATCTCGGATGAACAGAAGCAGGCAATGGATGGCAGGATTATGATCTGCCGGAAGACTAAAGTTGTACCCGTGGAGTGTATCGTCAGGGGATATCTTACCGGTAGTGGTTGGGTTGACTATCAAAAGACAGGCAAGTTGTGCGGCATCCAGTTGCCTGCCGGCATGGTGAATTGTGACCACATCGAAAGCCCCCTTTTTACGCCGTCGACGAAAGCGGAGGAGGGTCATGATGAGAACATTAGTTTCGAGCAGGCATGTGAAACTGCCGGTGAGCAATTGATGAATAAAATCAAGCAACTGTCGATTGACATATACACTAAGGCGCGGGATTACGCAGCGCAGAAGGGTATCATCATCGCCGATACCAAGTTCGAGTTCGGTGTGTCGGAAGAGGGCGGCGATCCGGTTCTGATCGATGAAGTGCTGACTCCCGACAGCTCCAGATTCTGGCCTGCAGACCAATGGCAACCGGGGCGGGAACAGAACAGTTTTGACAAACAGTATGTTAGAAACTATCTGCTGGAGCTGGTTAAAGCAGGCGAGTGGGACAAACAATACCCGGGGCCCAGCCTGCCGGAGGAAGTGGTTGTCAATACACTGGCAAGGTATCGGCAGGCATGCGACCAACTGACAGGTGGGAGCATGGCGTTCTAGCTGTCGGCGTCGACTTTCGAATTTTCCTTTTGGTAACAGACGCCGGTGCCACCCAGATCGCAGTAACCACTCGGCACCTTTGCCAGATACTGCTGGTGGTAGTGTTCGGCATAGTAGAATTGGGGGGCCGGAATGATCTCAGTGGTAATCCGGTCGAAGCCCGATCCGGATAAGCTTTGCTGATATCGACTCTTGGAGTCTATAGCCGCCTGCATTTGGTCGTCAGTAAAGGTATAGATTCCGGATCGGTACTGGGTACCGACGTCATTGCCCTGTCGTGAGCCCTGGGTCGGGTCATGCATCTCCCAAAAGATGACTAACAACTCTTCAAAGGCCACTTCAGCAGGATCGAAAACTACCCTGATTACTTCGTTGTGTCCCGTCAAGCCTGAACACACCTCTTGATAAGTCGGATTGGGAGTGTGTCCGGCAGCGTACCCCACTGCAGTGGAAAAGACTCCACTAGTCTCCCAGAATTGACGTTCCGCGCCCCAGAAGCAACCCATGCCGAACATTGCCATGGCAACATGATCCGGAAAGGGTGGCAGCATGGAATTGCCGTTGACGAAATGATTGGATGGTACCGGCACCTCTTCCGTCCGGCCAGGCAGCGCCTGCTCTGCTGACGGCATTGGAATTTTGTCTATAAAGAAATTCATGGTCATCGGTTCTTCCAGTACTCTCAACAGCAATTATAGCGTTCTAGTTGGTATACTTCAGCCATGCAGAGGTTCTAGCCATGACATACGATTTTGATACGCGCGTCGATCGCAGCGATACCAATAGCGCCAAGTGGGACAAGTATAAGGGGAGAGATGTTATACCCATGTGGGTCGCCGATATGGACTTCGCGTCTCCTGCGGCGATCATCGACGCGCTGCAAACAAGAACAGCCCATGGCGTATTTGGTTATACCACAGCCTCCGAAGGATTGACTCAGGTGGTCGTGAACCGACTCAGAGACAGGTATGCATGGGATGTCGACGCCAACTGGTTGGTGTGGCTGCCGGGTGTGATTTCCGGGCTGAACCTGGCTTGCAGATGTATCGGAGAGGACGGTGACGAGGTTATCACGGCAACGCCAGCCTACTACCCATTCTTGCAGGCTCCCGAAAACTCGAGAAGACAGCTCATCACCGTGCCGATGGACCTGAGCGCCGGATGTTGGCGTTTCGACGTTGATCGTTTCGAACAATCCATTTCGTCGCGCGCTCGAGTTCTCCTGTTGTGCAGTCCCTTCAATCCCCTGGGCCGTGTTCTATCCAGCGAGGAGCTTACGGAAATCAGCCGTATCTGTGTGCAGAGGGACATCGTCATATGTTCTGATGAGATCCACAGTGACCTCATCCTGGATGCGGACAAGGTTCATGTACCCACGGCCTCATTGAGCCGTGAGGTGGCTGACAGAACCATCACACTCATCGCGCCCAGCAAGACCTTCAATCTGCCGGGCCTCAGTTGTGCAGTCGCTGTGATTCCGAATGCGCAATTGAGAAACCGCTTCAAGAGAGAGGCGCAGGGAATCGTCCCCCATGTCAATACGTTGGGTTACGCGGCGGCTCATGCTGCTTATAGTGAGTGTGCCGATTGGCTTGCCGAGCTACTCGACTATCTTCGTGGCAACAGAGATTATCTCGAGCGTGAAATCAAGTCGATGGCCGGGTTGCAGATGACCCACGTCGAGGCAACCTATTTGGCCTGGATCGACACGAAGGCTACCGGTCTGGATGATCCATGTCGTTTTTTTGAAGCCGCTGGCGTGGGTCTGTCTGATGGCACTCGATTCGCGGGTGCGGGATACGTCAGGCTCAACTTCGGTTGCAGCAGATCTATGCTGCAGGAAGCGGTGGAGAGGATCAAAGCAGCGCTACCGTCTGCTTGAGCAAGCACCGGCTCTAAGGGACACCGCCGGTTTGCTTGTCCTGCGAGCTGTCAGACTTGCGGCGTCACAAATCAGGCGATAAAACTCAAGATCAGATAGGATGCCAGCAGAACCATCACCCAGGCCACCATACCGGCCGTTGGTCGATCGGCAGATATCAGCTGACCCGGACCATGGTGCTTGGTGAGGAATGAAGACAACCAAGCCAGACGCCCGAGAAAGGCTGCACGAAGCAGAGAGTCCACGCGCCAGATTGCCGCAAAGAATGCACCCGCAAGCTGTGGGATAAGTCGCCTGTAGAACCACTCGACGTCGAGATTCACGGATTTGAGTTCGGGCGGATAGAGACCGCGCAGATTGAGAAAGACGAACGCCAGCGCCGAGAAGAACAGCAATTGCGTTTGCGTCAACACGTGGGTGGCGTCATAGGGGTTGTAGTCGGTCTGATCCGGCAATAGCTGGTAAAGCACTTGGGGGTAGATGCCGATGGTCATGCACAGAATTGCGGCGATGGCCATCGCCAAGAGCATATTCAAAGGCGGATCGGACGTTCGGATGCCCGAATCGCGTGCGAAAAATGCGAAGAATGGAATCTTGATACCGGCATGATGGAATACACCTGCCGAGGCAAAGAGTAGCATCAGCCAGATCCAGTGATAGTCGTTTTCAAGGGCCGCGGCCATGACCATGGACTTGCTGACGAATCCGCTGAACAGCGGAAAGGCTGAAATGGATGCTGCCCCCACCAGGCAGAGCAAGGTGGTCTTGGGCATGGTCTTATAAAGCCCACCCAGTTCGGAACCTTTGATCTTGCCCGTCATGTGCAACACCGAACCCATGGACATCACCAACAGACCCTTGAATATGATGTCGTTAAATGCATGAGAGACGGCACCGTTAATCGCCAAGGCGGTTCCAATGCCGATGCCACAAACCATGAAGCCCAACTGGTTGATCATGCTGTAGGCCAGAACCCGGCGCAGGTCGTTGGCGATAACCGCAAAGAATATGGGAAAACACGTCATTACCGCGCCAATGTAGACCAGCAACTCGGTGCCGGCGTAGCCCCTTGCCAGCGCGTAGACGGCCACCTTGGTGGTGAAAGCGCTCAGAAACACCGTACCTGTCGGCGTGGCTTCCGGATAGGCATCCGTTAGCCAGTTGTGTAGCGCCGGAAATGCGCACTTGATACCAAAGGCCAAAAAGATCAGCCAACCGTGCACGCCTTGCAGACCGATATCCCCGAAGACAAGGGAATTGGTTTCCTCCAGGTACATGAGCGAACCGACCAGCAGGATAACGCCCGACAGTACCTGAATGATGAGGTAGCGCAGGCCTGACAGGTAGGACCGATCCGTGCGCCGAGCCCAGATGAGAAACACCGAGCTGGTTGCCAGCATTTCCCAAAAGACAAAAAGTGTCAGCAGATCCCCTGCGAACACCGCTCCCAGTGCGCTGCCGGCGTACAGCATACCCGCTACCTGCTGCACGGTATCGCGTACATGCAGCGCATAGACGATAGAGATGAAGGCCGCTATGTGGAATACGTAGCCAAACATCAGACTCAGCTTGTCGACCCGGTAAGGCATCAGTTCATAGTCAAAGAACTGCAATTGCCAGTAGACTGCTTCCGGTGTCATCCACAGATGGGCAGCACCCAGGATCGGGATCGCTACCATTACCAGGCCGCGAACACGCCCACGTGTCAGCAACGCCAGCAAGGCGCCGACGTAGAAAGGAACGAAGGGCGGCAGTTCAGTCATCCACATGGATGTCCCCTTCCTTCTCCTTCAGTTCGTACCTATCGTAGTAGTCCTCACTGCGCATCAAGAAGGTGCGCATCCACTTGGCGATCAGCACCAATGTCACACAACCGACGAATCCATAGATCGCATAGAACCCCAGAACGGGTTCCAGGCTGTGCACGGTGTGTCGATGTATAACGAATTCCAGCCCAAACAGAAGCGCGCAGCTTGCGTACAGCAGGTACAGGACGCGCTTGATATTTTTCGGATTGTCAAAGATATACTTCTTGTCGTCGCTCATCAGCCACCTCCCGGACTTTGCGCGATCGCCAATGCGATCTCGTAAAGTGGCTGCGGATAGAAGAACAGTACCAGACATCCGGCAGCCGTAACAGACAGCGCAATCAGCACAGGCAGGGGCGCTTCCTTGATTCCGGTCGCCTGTTGCCGGTCATTGCCCGGGAAAAAACCGCGAATCGGGATGGGCAACAGGTAGGCGATATTAAGCAACGTACTCACCATCAACGCGGCAACCAGCACCAGTTGATCGGCCCGTAAGGCCCCCAGCAACAGATACCACTTGCTCCAGGTCCCGCCTGCAGGAGGCAGTCCGATAATGCTCAAGCTGCCTATGAAGAACGCGATCATGGTCAGTGGCATCTGCCGGCCCAAGCCGCGCATCTGGCTGACTTCCGTCTTGTGGGCCGCGACGATAAAAGCGCCGGCGCAAAAGAACAAGGTAATCTTGCCAAACGCATGCATGGCGATGTGCATGGCGCTGCCGGTGACCCCGACACTGGTGGCAAGCAAGGCCCCGATGGTAACGTAACTCAATTGGCTGATCGTTGAGTAGGCCAATCGCGCCTTGAGGTTATCCTGCCGCAGGGCCACCAGTGAAGCCAGCAGCACGGTTGCCGCTGCCACATACAGGAGTATTTGGGTTGCGGTCAGCCGACCCAATAGATCCAATCCAAACGTATATACGCACACCTTGAGCACCGTAAACACGCCGGCCTTGACTACAGCGACCGCATGTAACAGGGCGCTGACGGGCGTTGGTGCCACCATGGCTGCCGGCAACCAGCGATGGAATGGCATCAACGCGGCTTTGCCAATGCCGAAAACGAAAAGTACCAGCAGTGCCCCCGCCGTCAGCGAAGATATGCCGGGGTCAAATATCCCGCCCTGCCTGAAGTCGAGGGTTCCGGTTATGGACCAGGTGCCGATAATGGCGAGCAGAAAAAACAGGATGGAAGTGCTGAGCAATAAACCCAGGTATACGCGACCACCCTGTCGGGCCTCGTCGGTGCCGGCGTGGGTCACCAGAGGATAGGTGGACAGCGTCAAGACCTCGTAGAAGATGAACAGGGTGAACAGGTTGTCAGCAAATGCCACGCCCATGACCGCAGCGATGGCGATGGCAAAACAGGTGTAGAAACGTGTCTGGTGTTGCTCGTCGTGTGCGCGCATATAGCCGATGGAGTAGACGCTGGTCACCACCCATAGAAAGCTGCCGACGAGTGAGAACAACATCCCCAGAGGCTCGATACTGAACGCCACGCGCAATCCGGGCAGCAACTCGGGCAGCTCAACGCCAACGCCCACACCGGATTGAGTCGCGTCGTATAAACTGGCGACCAGATAGAGGAGCAAGACGCTGGCAGCCAGAGTCACGCCTTCGCGAATATTGGGGTAGCGCCCGAGCAAGGTGATACCGAGCGCAGCCGTCAGAGGGATCGACAGAGTCAGGACCAGCATGGTGTCAGGAGAGAAGCTGCTCATGGCCCAGCTCCAAAGAGAGCCCGGGTCGCCATCTCGCTGACCCCCACGGTCAGTCTGGTATCGATTCCGAAATAGACATTGGCGGCCACCAGCGTCCATATTGGAATCAGCAGACTGATTGGTGCTTCCTGCACATCCACATGCGCGTTGTCAGCTTGCTGATAGTAGGCGACCTCCACCAGCCGCCAGACATAGGCGATCGCCAACAGCGACCCCAGCAATACCAACACCGCGATGGGCCACATGTCCTGCTCCAGCGCCGCCACAACCAGGTACCATTTACTCACGAATCCGACGCTCAAAGGCACGCCGATCAAACTCAGCCCGGCTGCAACGATAGCTGCCATGGTCCATGGCATGTGCCTCCCCATGCCGCTAAAGTCCTGCAATTGAGAGCTGCCCACGCGATAGATCACAGCGCCGACCGCCAGGAACAGAGCTCCCTTCATCAGCGCGTGATTGAAAAGGTGCAGCAACATGGCTATAAGGCCCGTTGCGGTGCCAAAGCTGAAAGCTAGAATCATGTAGCCGATCTGCGCCACGCTCGAATAGGCAAATATGTGTTTCACGTTGGACTGATAGATGGCCGAGACCGAGCAGATAAAGATCCCAAGCAGCGCCGCAATCAAAAAGATCGTCTGCAGCGGCATCGTCGAGAACGAAAATTCGGTTCCGAAAATGGAGTAGACGAATCGAACCAGTACGTAGATGGCAACCTTTGTGGCGGTCGCGGCCAGGAAGGCCGTGACGACAGATGGAGCATGGGCATAGGCATTGGGCAGCCACTGGTGTAAGGGGAAGAGAGCCAGCTTCAGACAGACACCCGTTACAAAGAAAGCAAAGGCCGTTAGCAGAGTTCTTGGCTGTGACATCTCCGGCAGGCGCTGGGCAAGATCGTACATATTCAAAGTGCCCGTAGTCATATACATCAGACCGATACCGATCAAGATAAAGGTCGCGCCGATGGTTCCCATGATCAGATACCGATAGGCGGCGGTCAGGGCGCGCCGATCGCTCCCGAGGGCGATGAGCGTATACGAAGACAGGGAGGATAGCTCAAGGAACACAAACAGGTTGAAGACGTCACCGGTCGCCGTCACCCCCAACAGGCCCGCCAAACAGAGAAGATAGGCAGTGCAAAACAGAGGGTGGCGATCCGCCGGGAGTTCCTGACCCAGACTGGTAGGCGCCGAAAATAACACGATGGTGCCGAGACTCGTTACCAGCAACAGCACATAGGCATTCAATTGGTCAATGCGGTATTCGATACCCCAGGGGGAAGGCCAGCCTCCCAACAGGTAGCTCACGGTTCCTGTTTCAAGTACCGTTTGCAGTAGTAGCAGGCTGATGGCAAAGGCGCCGCTGCTGGCGAGTAACGCGATCGTCCATGCCAGCCGGGGGATACGAACCACCATGCAAAGGGGTGCGGCCAGCAACGGGATGACGACCTGCAGTATGGGCAGATGAGCGATCACGCTTCCTCGTCCTGCGCTTGGATTTCGTCTTCTTCGATGGTGCCGTAACTTTCCCTGATTCGGACCACCAGCGCCAGACCCAAAGCGGTCGTGGCAACGCCAACAACGATAGCGGTGAGGATGAGAACGTGGGGCAAGGGATTGGAGTAGGTCGATATGGACTCATCCAGTATCGGCGCAGTGCCGCCCGCCACCTTGGCCATGCTGATATAGAGAATGAAAACCGATGCCTGAAAGATGGAAAGGCCGATGATTTTCTTGATCAGATTGCCCTGGGAGATGACGATGTAGAAGCCCAACATCATCAGCACCATCACCACCCAGTAGTTATAAAGCCCGAGGACATTCATCGTCGGCGTCCTCTCTCGCTGAGCGAACGACCATTAAGGCTGACTCCGGGGGCATTCATCGTCGGCGTCCTCTCTCGCTGAGCGAACGACCATTGAAGGTGAAGAAAATAATGATCATCACCGAGGCCACCGTGATGCCAACGCCTAGCTCGACCAGCAAGATACCCAGGTGCTGCCCGGCCACCGGATCCTCGGCCAGTGCATCGTAATCCAGGTAGTTCCCTCCGAGCAGCATGCAGGCGACCCCTACGCCGCCATAGAGCAGCACACCCACAGCCGACAGGGCGAAAATCAGCGGCTGACTGATCGTCTGTCTGGCGGCACTCAAGCCGAACAGCATGGAGTAGAGGATGATTGCGGCAGCGAAGATGACGCCGGCTTGGAAGCCGCCTCCTGGCCCGTAGTCGCCATGGAATTGTACATAGAGCGCGAACAGGAGAATAAGGGGAATCAATATCTTGGCGACAATGCGAAGTATCAGGTGCTGGTGCATGGGTCCGTGCGCATCCACGTCGCTGGCGCGCCGTCGCTGCAATACCATGAGTAGAGCCAACACGCCGATGCCTGCGGTGAAGATTACAAATGACTCTCCCAGCGTGTCATAGCCACGGTAGCTGGCCAGAACGGAAGTCACCACATTTGGCACGGCGATTTCCTGCATGGAATCGTTTAGATATCTGGGAGCCACGTGTTGATGTATAGGGGCCGAGGCGGAGCCGATCGTCGGCATATCCAGCGTCCCATAGATCAGCAGCGCACCGGTCACAGTCACAATAGCCAGAGCCAGCCAAGGCTTCTGCGTGGATTCCTTGGCATAGCGACCGGTCAGCGTGAGCGTGCTCAGCATCAGCAAGGTCGAGATCCCCGCTCCGACGGCCGCTTCAGTGAAAGCTACGTCGACCGCATCGAAGACAACGAAGAAGCTGGCAGATAGCAGGCTGTAGATGCCGGTCAGCATGACGACGGCAAAAAGATCACGCATGAGGACCACTGCTACAGCGGTCATCACCAGGAATCCCAGCAGAAAGATAGTTATTATTAGTTCTATGAGTCTACCCCGGATCGATCGTCGACGTCATCGAGTTGCGGCTCAAGCCCACTGTGCAATGCTGCCTTGGCGACAGCGTGACTGGCTGTCGGACTGGTAAACAGCATAAACAACAAAATCATCACGAGTTTAGCCAGCACCAGGCTCAGACCTGCCTGCAGCATCAGGCCGGTGAATATCAAACCTGCCCCCAGGGTATCCGTGACGCCCGCTGCGTGTATACGCGTAAAAAAATCGGGAAAGCGCAGCATACCCACGCCACCGGTAACACAGATGAAGCTGCCGGCGACGAGCAGTATCCAACTGCCAACATCCAAAGCAAGGGCGATCATTTGTGTTCCACCGTTTCGTCTGGTGGACTGTATTCAAAGTAACGCAGAATGGCGATTACGCTGATGAAATTGACCAACGCGTAGACCATGGCGATATCGAGAAATTCCGGGCGTCCCATCAGGAAACCCACAACAGCGATCAGCAATACTGTGTTCGTGCCGAACATGTTGACAGCGAGGATGCGGTCGTAAAGTGTTGGCCCGAGAAACGCACGAATCAGTGCCATCAACATCACCACCAAAATTGCTGCTGTTGCCGTGAGAAACATCAACCCGCCAGCCGGCTGACGCGCCGATCCATTTCGCCTTCCGCAAGGTTCCTTGCCCCAACACGGGTGAGCGCGTGTACGGTTATGATATCGTCCTGGATATTGATGCTTACTGTTCCGGGGGTCAGGGTTATGGAGTTGGCATATATCACCTTACCCATATCAGTTTTCTGGCTGGCTTTCACATCCACCACGATCGGGCTGATCGCGCCGGTCCAGATCCGTATAGCCACATCCAGACTGGCGACCATCACCTCTTTGAGCAGCCACAGATTGTATCCGGGTATGCGGGCAGTCAGGTGCCATGGCAGCGACTCATGGTCCACGACATCCATCACATGCGTAACCCAAACCACGATCGCGATGGACAGCAAGCCGAGGGAGAGTATTAGCCAAGTGTAATGGCCAGAGTTCAGTAACCAGAAAATTGCAAGTAGCAGAGACAAACTAATGGTGTGGCGCATTCGCACTAACTCTATGTTGATCTGTATTGAGGCGTCAACTTCTCAGGCAACAAACTATATTTTATCCAGTGGCTTTTCAAGCCTTCGGCGTAGAGTAGTTGAAACAATTTGATGAATTGAGACATGGATTCACAGGGTATGGCCCCGGCCAATCCGGAAAGCTCTCGCTCAATCTTGGCCCCCGCATCTTCGATTCTACGCCATCGCTCCTTCCATATAAAACAGCTTAGGCCGTGATTCGAAAGAGTCCGCGTCAGAGCAAACACCGCAGGTGCATTCCGTTAAGGCGTACGACTTTTGTGCTTCATCGATAAAGGATGATGTTGAACAACCTGCTAAACATCAGTAATAAGGGGCCGCGTCTGCAAGGCAAAGGAGAGCGGCTCTCTCTTTACACATCAGTCAAATCGTTAGGGCTCACGCTTCGCTGGAAGAGTAAGAAGGGGACGGTCCTTGTTTCAGCTGCTTCCTCTTGCTCTTTGCAGAAGATCAGTATGGGCTGGCATACTATTCGGGACAATTCTTTAGTATATAGTCCCGTCCCTGGTAAGGCAGCAAAGGCAAAGTGTGTTCAAGCCGATGTGGAGATTCAGTTCGTTATTAAAGGCAGCCATTGATGAAGTCAGCATTGGCGCGTATCGGTTCAATTTTTGGACCTGAGCGGTTTAGGTTGTATCCTTAGCTGATTCTAAGTGTGAGGAGTAGTGTATGAGCAACGCGATGAGCATTGCTGTCTTGACGGTTTCCGATAGCCGAACCGTGGCGACAGATACTTCGGGTCAGTTCCTGGTTGATTCGCTGGCTGAAGCTGGACACCACCTGGGTGCCAGGGAACTGGTCGAAGACAACATCTATAAGATCCGGGCTGTTGTATCGAACTGGATTGCGGATGAGCAGATAGAGGTGGTTCTTATCACGGGCGGCACCGGATTTACGCAAAGAGACACCACACCTGAAGCGATCGTTCCGCTGCTCCATCAGGAGATAGCCGGTTATGGTGAGCTGTTTCGAGCACTGTCCTACAAGGAGATAGGTGCCTCGACGGTACAGTCCAGGGCGGTGGGTGGATTGGTCAACAATACGCTGGTGTTCTGCATGCCTGGATCCACGGGTGCCTGTAGAACCGCCTGGAACGGAATTATTAAAGACCAACTGGATATAGACAACAAACCATGCAACTTCGCGGAATTGCTGAAGACCGCCAGCTACTCCCATGGAGCAACCAGTGAATAAAGCGTCTTCCCCTCTGTTACCGTTCGACCATGTTCTAGAGCGGCTTCTCGAACAGGCCAGATGTGTAACCGCTGCAGAGAATGTTCTTAGCAACGATGCTCTCGGCCGGGTGGTTGCGGAAGACCACGTGTCCAAGATCGATGTTCCTCCCGGTGACAATAGCGGCATGGATGGCTATGCCCTGAATGTAGGTGCTGGGCTGGTCCAGGCCGGTGTACCGATTGAGGTGTCCGCGAGAATCGCTGCTGGTCAGGTGGGTAAGCCGTTGCCTGCCGGCACCCTGGCGCGCATATTTACGGGCGCTGAGTTACCGGCAGATGCTGATGCAGTCATCATGCAGGAGGAGACCACAGTTGCGGGTGATCGGGTGATATTGAACAGGATTCCCGGCGTAGGCGAACACGTCAGATCCCGAGGACAGGACATCGAGCGAAATCAACTCATCGTCAGAAAAGGAACGCGTCTCAACGCCCAGCATCTGGGTCTGCTCGCTTCCGTCGGAATTGCCGAAGTCGAAGTATTGCGGCGGCTGAAAATCGCAGTGCTCTCCACCGGGGACGAACTGGTGGAACCTGGCCAAGCGTTGCACAGCGGTCAGATTTACAATTCGAACCGATCTCTGCTGAAGGGATTGATCGCGGGCCTCGGCATGGAGTGCAT
>JASMJM010000138.1 GCA_030749725.1 Pseudomonadales bacterium
TAGTCATAAAGGTTCACGGTGGGATCACAGTGGGAGGTGATCATGGCCAGTTTATCCCCGAGATTGATTTCTCTGGAAGGGTTCCCAAGCTCGATAATGCCGTGCTCATCACCACCCCAGTGGAATTGCGCTCCCTCGATATCCCTGAACTGCGGATGGACGGTATCGCTGGCAAATGCTTTATAACCTGCGTCCACTGTGATCAGACGCTTTTGAGGCTGCGAGATGGCAGTCACCAGGACAAACAGCGATGGTTCAAAATCGAGGAACCTTTCGCTGTCGCGACCACCGATGTCCCGGTATTCGACATCCATAAAAAGGTAGGAACCGGCCTGCAGATCCGTTATGCCGCCTATCTCAGGTTCGATGTCATAAGTACCCGTGCCGCCGCCGCTAAACGCCGGAACCGCAAAGTCGTTGGCAACCAACAGATCTCTGGTTGCCAGACCCTTTGCCAGAATCTGCCGGTAGCGGCTGCGCCGCTCTTCAAATCCGTGAATGTGCATACAGTGTCCGGCATAACACTGCAGGCCGCTGAATCTCAGGTGGTCACAGCGATCTCTGATATGTTGCGCCAGCTTCAGTGCAGGGGTTCCCAGTTCCACACCGGTCCGGCCCATCTCCGGGTCCAGATCGATGAGGATCTGGAGGGTCACCCCAACTCCGGCCGCCGCTTGATTCAACCCATCGGCAGCCGCTGCGTGATCGACGACGATCTGCAGTTGGTCATTGGTTGAGGCCAGATGCAACACCCGGGCAATCTTCTCCCGGGTCGTCACCGGCGAGGTAATCAGGATCTTGTCAATGCCGAAAGCCTGCATCACCTCAGCTTCACTGACAGTAGCTGCACAGATGCCGATGGCGCCCGCATCCATCTGCAGTTTGGCAATGATCGGGCACTTGTGCATCTTGGTATGGCTTCGCAGCCCAATACCGTGTGCGTTGAGATGGGTCTGCATGTTGCCAAGATTGGCCTGCATGACATCCTGATCGATCACCAGGGCAGGCGTATGCAGATCCGCTAACGGCACCGGTTCCTTTAGCTTGATCGGCTGACAGGCACGGCTAGAAACCTGGCTGCTGATAAATTCATCGAGGGATACGGGCGAGTTCATCGTGCAGTTTCCAATGAAGGCGAGAAGTGTCAGTCTGTGGGATTATAGCTGCCTCTGCAGGCACGTGTTAATCACAGTCTTCGTTGGCACAATCCTGATCTTTCTCGACCTGCCCCTGCAGGCACCTGTTAATCACAGTCTTCGTTGGCACAATCCTGATCTTTCTCCACCTGCAGGGTGATGTGATGAATATTGAATCTCTCTTGCATCTGTCTGCTGATTTCCGCATAGCCTGTCTCGGATTCCCACAGCGAATTGTCGGGCATGATCAAATGGGCGGTAAGTCCGTTCTCATTGGTGCTCATCCCCCAGATATGCACATCGTGAATCTTCGTTACCCCGTCGATGCTATGGAGGTAGTTCTCCACACTGGTACGATCGATCCCCTGTGGCACTGCATCCAGAATGAGATTTACCGAATCGCGCAGCAGCCCCCATGCGCCCCAGGTGATGATCACCACGATCATGACGGCAGCCAGTGGATCCAGCCACATCCAACCGGTGTATAGAATAGCAGTCGCCGTGACCACCACCCCGACGGAGATCAGTGCATCGTAAGCCAGGTGCAGAAAGGCAGCTTTCAGATTCAGGTCCTTCTTGCTGCCTTTGATAAACAGCCAGGCGGCGCCGGTGTTAACCACAATACCGATGGACGCCACCACGATGACCGGTATCTCCTGAATGGGGGTCGGTTGGATGAACTTCTCTAGCGATTCAAAGGCGATCAGCGATGCGGCGAATACCAGCACCAGTGCATTGATAATGGCAGCCAAAATAGTGGTTCTGCGATAACCATAGCTGTACATCCGGCTGGTCTTCTTGCCTGCCAGATAGGCAGCTCCCCATGCCAGCAACAGACCCAAAACGTCTCCCAGATTGTGACCGGCATCCCCCAACAGGCTCACTGAATCGGCTATATAGGCATAGGTGGCTTCCAATACGGTGAAGGCCAGGTTGGCACTCACCGCCACGAAGAAGATGGTGTTTACATGACCCGCCTGATCCAACGGGTCGTGCGGGAGATGTCGGTCATAATCAACCGCTGTGTCAATCTCAGTCACTAATTCTCGATCACTGCCAACGCCGCGATGTTGTGGTCAATTCGTCACTTTAGAACCTGAAGCGGCACGAGAGTCAAGCAGTTTGTGGCTACCGCTAGCTGATTCGCGAGCTGATCTACGAGCTGGCTCGCTAGCTGATTCGCGAGCTGATCTGCGTCAGAAATGGTCCCTGAGCAATGCCCCGACCTCATCCGCGATGGCAAGCGATGCAGTCAGACCGGGTGATTCGATGCCATACAGCTGCACCAGCCCTTCGATTCCATGGGTCTCGGCTCCCTGAATAACAAAGTCCTCGACCTTGCCATCCGCTGGCTGAAGCTTGGGCCTGATTCCCGCATAGGCCGGACTCAACTCACCATCTCTGAGCCCCGGATAGTATCTTCGGATCGCCTCATAGTAGCTCGCCTCCCGCGTCTCGGACACGCGGTAGTCGACTTCCTCGACATACTCCACGTCCGGGCCGAAACGAACCTGCCCCGCTAGATCCAGGGTTGCATGAATGCCAAGTCCGGCTCCGGATGTATCGGGAACCGGATAGATGAGATGGGAAAACGGTGATTTGCCGTTGTGAGCATAGTAGTTGCCCTTACACAGGTGCAGTGACGGTATGGTGCAGCCATCCAGGCCATGCATCTGATGTGTAATCCGTTGCGCGCCCAAGCCGGCTGCGTTGACCAGCACTTGACAGCAGAAGGAGTATTCATCCTTCTCTTCAATCAGGGTGTGCACGATAAACCGGTCCGGCTCGACATCGACGCCGGTGACACGGGTGCGACCTGTAAACGTGGCACCACTGCTTTCAGAATCATGCAACAAAGAGAGCATCAGCTCATGGGCGCTGACGATGCCGGTAGAGGGAGAATAGAGTGCCAGTTTCCCATCGATGGCAGGTTCCTCGTCATTGAGTTTTTGCTGCGACCAGTATTCAAGATCCGCCACGCCATTGGCTATGGCTTTACCCAAGATGGATTCCAGTACGGCTTCCTCACCTTTTCTCGTTGCCACGATGAGCTTACCTATCCGGCGATGGGAGATGTCCCGCTCTTCACAATACCTATAGAGCAGGTGTTTGCCAGCCACACACAGACGCGCTTTGAGAGAGTCTTTCGCATAGTAGATGCCGGCATGAATCACTTCACTGTTACGCGAGCTGATATCCTGCCCAAAAGCAGCCTGCTCTTCCAGAATGAAAAGGCTACCATCCGATGCGGCCAGCTTGGCACCGACAGCCAGGCCGATGACGCCCGCACCGATGACACATGTATGTACTTCATCCATAGAAAATCCGCCCATTCGTACCTGTTCAAAACAGGCACCTCGCCCGATGAGTCCACGCCGGTCTCACAATAGTTCATCGTTGACGGGGAAGTTTGTGCGTCGTAACGACCCACGGCTGAGTTGACTCGGTTGCTTTCCGTTCGATAATCGTGAAAGAATGACTTGGACTTCAACCTATCCAGCTGGACCTATGAAGACTAAGCTCGAGGCACAATTACCGGTCATTGCTGCAGGTTTACCAAGCATCGTTGCAGGTCTACCACGAAACCCTGCACATCTACCACGATTCGCTGCACATCTACCACGACTCCCTGCAGATCTGCCACGCCTCGCCGCGACTCTTCTAATAATCGTTGCCGCATGCGGTACACAGCCCGGCAGAGGGGCCGGGATAGCCGATTACGACTGGCCAACCTATGCCAATGATCCGGGCTCATCGAAATACGCAGCCCTGGATCAGATCGACCGGAACAATGTCCGTAGGCTGCAGATTGCCTGGAGTTGGGACTCCCCGGACAACGAATTTCTGAAGAGCCACACCGAGTACGCTGCAGGTGGCTTCAAGAGCACGCCGATCAAGATTGCAGATCTACTTTACATCAGCACCCCGATGGGACATGTAGCGGCCATCGATGCAGCGACCGGCGAACAGAAGTGGGTGTTTGATACGAGGACCTGGGAACACGGCAGGCCGGCCAATCTCGGTTTCAACCATCGAGGCGTAGCCTATTGGAAGAAAGGCAGCAAACGTCGCATATTGATGGGGACCAACAACGCATTCCTGTGGTCACTGGATGCAGACACCGGATTGCCGGACAAAACGTTCGGCACGGATGGCAAAGTCGATCTCACCGTGGGCTTGGGGCGGCAGATTAAACGGTCCTTTTACTCGGTGGTGGCCGCTCCGGTCATCGTGCACGATACCGTCGTTCTGGGCGCGGTCGTCTTCGACATTCCGACGTTCTCTCTGATCCCCGCCAAATTTACCGACAGTCCCCCAGGTCATATCCGAGGATTCGATGTCAATACCGGTGAGCAGAAGTGGATCTTCCACTCCATCCCGCAAGCCGGCGAAAAAGGCAACGAAACCTGGGAGAACGATTCGTGGCAATACACAGGTGCAACCAATGTCTGGTCTCTGATGAGTGCGGATCCAGAACTGGGTTATGTATATCTGCCATTTGGCGCACCGAATAACGATTGGTATGGGGGGCATCGACTGGGTGACAACCTGTTTGGCAACAGTCTTGTCTGCCTTGACGCGCGTACTGGTAAGTTGGTCTGGTACTTTCAGATGATCCATCACGATTTATGGGACTGGGACCTTCCGGCGGCGCCTAATCTAGTCGACATCACGGTGGATGGAAGACGGATCAAGGCGGTCGCACAAGTATCGAAACAGGGATTCATCTACGTCTTTGACCGGGTAACCGGAATGCCGGTATGGCCCATTGAAGAGCGATCGGTACCCCAGAGCGACACGCCCGGCGAGCGCACTTCGGCAACGCAACCTTTCCCTGCCAAGCCAGCGCCATTTGAGGTTCAGGGCATATCGGAAGATCTTCTGATCGACTTCACCCCGGAACTTCACGCTGAAGCACTGCAGATTATCAGTCAATATAGGCATGGTGAGATATTTACGCCGCCTTCGATCAAGGGAACGATCCAGTTACCCAACGATGGCGGCGGAGCCAACTGGTCAGGTGCTGCAGTCGATCCGCAAACATCGATTCTTTACGTCCCTTCCTCTACAGGCGCGACCCTCGTCCAACTTGTGAAAGCTGATCCCGGCAAGACCGAACACCGTTATGTGCGGGGCGGCGTTGGACGTCTTCGTGGCCCCCAACGCCTACCCCTCATCAAACCCCCCTACAGCCGGATCAGTGCCATTAACCTCAATACGGGTGAATACGAGTGGGTCGTTCCCAATGGAGAGGGCAAAACACTTCGCAAACGGATAATGGACATGGGCATTCCCGACCCGGGTCCGGTGGGTGCCCGCGGCAGAACGGGTCCGTTAGTGACCAAGACATTGTTATTTATAGGCGGATATGACGGCAGGCCTCTACTGCGTGCCCTGGATAAGGCAACCGGCACGACCATCCATGAAGTGGCGTTGCCGATTCGGCCCCTGGGTGCACCCATGACCTATATGGTGGATGGCAAACAATACATCTCTGTGTCAGTGGGTGGCGGTAAGACGTCGAAACTGGTGACGCTGGCGCTGCCGTAAGTCAGAGTCATGAGCTGTAGGTCTCGCACCGACAGCCTGCACATGATCACCGAGGGGATAGCGTATCCCTCCGCGAGAGACGACTGCTGCTGGCGCATCTGTCGTCTCCATCCAGCTTTGAGGCCGCGCTTGGGGTCGTTTGGCTACTACCGGTCATCCGCCACCGGCCATTGGAAGGAGCCGGTGGCCAGAAAAGTGGTGATCTGGGTGACGCTCTGTTCAGATTTTCTCTGTACGGCTTCTTCTGTGTTGAACGCGTTGTGCGGCGTGAGTATTACATTGGACTTGCCTGCAAGCCGCTCGACAGCTTGTTTCTCAGGGTCATCCTGCTGCTCCCCTCGCCTGGCACTTACAGCCAGCGCCGCCTCGTTATCATAGACATCCAGTCCAACTCCGCCGAGGCACCCCGCTTCGATCAACTGCACAAGCTCGACTGCCGGTGAGCATTCGCCGCGCGAGATATTTACGAATATCAATCCCGGCTTGCAGTTCCTCAGCACCTCATAATTGAAGTAGTTCCTGTTGTCCTGCGTGAGATTCATGGCGCAAACAAGAATATCGGCATGCATGAGTTCCTTGCCAAAGTCCACGTACTCGACCTCGGCATGCCTCTCGACGATATCGATGCCCTTGACATTCATACCCAGCGCAGTGGCGATGGAAACCACTTCATGACCGATGTTGCCGACACCTACCACGAGCAGATTCTTGCCAAGACATTCCCGCCCGGTAAGACCATCGCGGTTGAAAGTCTCAAACTGCGCCTGCTGCAGGGGAAGCTTGCGGATCAGTGCCGTCCACAGCAGCATGGCTTGTTCGGCAACCGCCCGGGCGCAGTAGAGGGGCAGATGACCGCAAGGAACTTCATGGCCCACCAGCCGCTGGTATGCCTGCATGTGATCATAACCAGTGGTGCGTGCCAGGATGGCCCGCACTTTGCCGGACCATTCCGGCGGAATGATCGACTGGGTTCTGACACTGATGATTTCCGCCGGCGGCTCGGGCGAATCCAGCTCCTGGATCGTCTTTTCGCTGAATTCTGCGGAAATATCCTCCGGGAGATAGGTACGAAGACAGGCAGCTTCTTCCTCAAACGCCTCGTAGAAATAGACGGTTTTCATGGGCCGGCAGTATGCTCAAAAACACCTGCAAGAGCAATCCACAGGTTTCCTGTAGCTGTCTGCATGCTTTACCTCGGCCGCATTCTCTCCACTTGATGCTGAAATGACGGGAGCAGGTTTGATTCTTACCTCAGCCGCATTCTCTCCACTTGATGTTAAAATGACGGGAGCAGGCTTGATCCTTCCGCCTCAATCCATCTGCTGGGGGTTCAATATGAGTCGATTCGATCCGTTGGCTTCCGATTCACCTCTAATCGTCTACATCGACTATAAGAGTCCTTATGCCTTTGTCGCCAAGGATCCGACCTACGCCATCGAAGATCAACTCGACATCGAAATCGACTGGCGACCGCTTACACTGGACATACCCAGTTACCTCGGCTCGGCGAAACTGGACGGCAAGGGCAAGCTGGTGGAGAACAATCGCTCCCCGCAGCAGTGGAGTGGCGTCAGATATGCCTATCATGACGCCAGGCGCTATGCGCGCTTAAACGGCTACACGCTCCGCGGTACCACCAAGATCTGGGATTCTTCTCTGGCGGCTATTGGCCTTCTGTGGGCCAAACGGCAGCATCGTGCCATATTGAGAGGTTACTCGAACCGGGTCTTTGAACGATTCTGGAAGCGGGATCTCGACATCGAAAATCCACAGGTGATCGAATCAGTGCTGAAGGAGGCCGGGGCTGAGGTAGACGGTTTCATGCCGTTCCTCACCGGTGAGGGGAAGGACCTCCATGATGAGATGCAAGCGACGATATTCGATACCCATATCTTTGGTGTACCGAGTTATGTCGTCGGGGGGGAGGTATTCTTCGGACGTGAACACCTTCCCCTGGTGCGCTGGATATTGACCGGCAGGGTTGGAACGGCGCCGGATATCGCCTATCGGCACTTCGATCCGGAAGGGACAGCTGATGAGTGACGCGTTCTCATCCGCCGCTGCCTTAACCGTCTGCATCGATTTCAAAAGCCCCCTGGCATATCTGGCCAAAGATCCCAGCTACCTTCTGCATCAGCAGTTCGCCATCGACATCGACTGGCAGCCGCTGTTGACTTCCCCCATACCGCTGCCACAGACAGCAAGCAAAGGAGACGACCGGGGTACACGGCACCGCCGCTATCGGGCCGAATCCGCAACAAGAGACATCTTGCGCTATGCTGAGATTAGAAACTTGAAGGTCGACGACATCCACACCACAGCGGATTCATCTCTGGCCGGAATCGCCCTGCTCTGGGTCAAGCAGCAGGCTGCCGAGATTCAGCATCGCTATATCGACCTGGTATTTGCTGGATTCTGGGATGGCCGGTTGGATATAGAATCCCAGCAGGCCATTACCGCGCTGCTGCAGGGGTGTGGCGCTGCTACCGAAGGTCTGGCCGGGTTTATCGAAGGCGTCGGGCGTACCCAGTTCGACCAATTACAGATCGAACTGCGCCAAGCAGGCGTCTTCAGCGTTCCGGCCTACCTGATCCAGGATGAGATCTTCTATGGCAGGCAACATCTACCCATGATCAGCTGGATACTGTCGGGGCGGCAGGGCCAGGCACCGATATGAAAAGGAGCATGGACAACACACCGATGAAACCCATCGAAACAGCGGATTTCGGCAAGACTGCTGCCGATTACAGTAGCCATCGGGCGGGATTCCCCGCCAGTCTCTTCGACAGATTAAAAGCGTGGCAGATCGGCACGGGTAATCAAACCATCGTCGATTTGGGTACCGGTACAGGCAGCCTGGCGCGCGGATTCGCGAGAAACAACAACCGGGTGATCGGTATCGATCCCGCCCCTGCCATGCTGGCGCAGGCATGCAGGATAGACGCTGCCGAGGGCCTTCAGATAGAGTACCTGTGTGCATCGGCAGAGCGAAGCTCCCTCCCCGCCAACTATGCCGACGTGGTGTCCGCCGGACAGTGCTGGCACTGGTTCGATCGCGCCAGAGCGACTGAGGAGGTCAGCCGCATCCTGGTACCGGGTGGTACTGTCGTGATTGCCCACTACGACTGGATTCCGCTACAGGGTAACCTGGTCAGAGAAACGGAGAAATTGATTGAAGCACACAATCCCGCCTGGCGTGGCGGCAATTTCTCCGGCCTGTACCCGCAGTGGTTGCGGGACCTGGGGGAAGCCGGCTATCAGCGTATCGAGACGTTTTCATATGACGAGGCCGCCGTCTACACTGCCGAGAGTTGGCGCGGCAGAGTCCGCGCCAGTGCCGGAATAGCTGCCAGTCTGGAAGCCGCTGCAGTAAGTCAATTCGACGCTGACCTGAAGCAGCTACTGGCGTCCAGCTTCGCAGACGAAGTACTACACGTGCCCCATCGCGTATTCGCTGTCAGGGCTGTTTACAACCGATCCTAAAGGAATCACATGGGTTGCCACAGGTACCCCATCTCATGGTAGACAAGCGCTTTCAGGATTCTCAAAGCATTCTCGTCCTCAGTACCATCCTGGACCTGGCCCTGGCGTTCATTAAGGTGCTTGTCGGGTGGCTGGCCAATTCCCATGCCCTTATCGCAGATGGTATTCATTCCCTCTCAGATCTGTTGACCGACCTGATGGCCTGGTTCTTTATCCAGATCGCTGACCAGGAACCGGACGCTGACCACCCTTACGGCCATGCCCGCTTCGAAACGTTTGGCACCATGCTGCTCGGCGCCATCCTGCTGGCAGTTGCCGCGACCATCATCTATGACGCTGTGCTGCGCATCTATGACATCGCCGCAGTGATCGTGCCCGGATGGAGTGCACTACTGGTAGCCATCGTCTCCATCGGCACCAAGGAGTGGCTCTATCGAATCTCCCGCATCACGGGAGAACGGGTCAAATCCAACCTGCTGATCGCCAACGCGTGGCACCACCGCAGTGATGCCTTTTCCTCCATCGTTGTCTTCATCGGCGTCGGCGGGGCCATCATCGGCATCGCCTGGTTGGAGATGGCAGCGTCCATCATCGTCGCGCTGATGATCGCCCAGATCGGCTGGAAATTCGGCCGTCAGAGTATGGCGGAACTGGTCGACACCGCCTTGTCCACAACCGATGTCACCGCCATCCAAAAACACATTCTAAACATCGAAGGTGTACAAGGCGTACATAGTCTCAGAAGCCGCATGATGGGTGCCGAAGTGCTGCTGGATATCCACATCCAGGTGAACCCGTCAGTGAGCGTCTCTGAAGGGCATCATATCGGCGAATGGGTGACCCGTGGTCTCGTGCAGGAATTTCCAAAGATAGGCGATGTGGTTTTCCATATCGATGCAGAGGACGACGCAGATGCCGAAGGTCGGGATTCTCCCGTGCCGATCGCACCTTTGCGATCTGAAGTCCGCGCCATTCTGAACGACGCCTGGAAGCACGTACCCATGGCAGAGAGCATCAGTCAAGTCACCCTCCACTATCTTAACGATGGTATCAATGTGGAGATCTATCTGCCCCGGGCACTGTTGGACAGATCCGACCACAATGCTGAAGACTTTAAAGTGGCATTGCGTGCAGCAGTTCGAGAACTGCTTTGGATCAGGCAGATATCGGTCTGGTATGGATAACCCTTGCACGACTCCATAGCATGCTCCGGCAATTGAGTGGACAGCGTACTAGGGTTGGATGCCGGCAGCAGCAAAAGTTTCCTGGAATAACTCGGCAATATCGGGCGTGTCCTGCCAATTGCGCAAGAACCTGTTGAGGTCTCTGGCATGTGCGGATTTGAAGCCGGACAAGTACATATGTTCACGCATGGCATCCAGGTCCAGCAGGACCGGCTGGTTGTCATGGATAACAAAGTTGGACG
>JASMJM010000139.1 GCA_030749725.1 Pseudomonadales bacterium
GACCTGCACTGGGTGCAGATGGAAGATGAATCCGGTACCAGCAAAGCTTTGCAGTGGAGAAAAAGCAACAATTTCGTCTTTCCCATCACCATGCTCTCGAAGCGGCAGCAGTGGGGGCAGCCCATCGATGTGGCAGCACTCTACGCAAAGATCAAGAGTGAGGTCTCCCAGTTTCGGCAGGCTTTTGCAGAATAGATACGCCGCAAACGGCAGGTAGACGGCGACGTTATTTCTCGACTGTGCTGAGGGCGGACCATGTAATACCGGACGTCACGACAGTAACGCGTCCAGCTTGGCCATCACCCGGTCCCCAAACGCGTCGGTTGTCAGAATCTCGACCGATCTTTGCGCCGAGCTGAGGTCCGCCGTGGAGTAGCCATCTTCGAAAACTCCCTGCATCGATTGCCAGACTGCAGCAGCTTCCTCAGTCATGTTGAAACTCATCTCCAGCATCATGGCCACAGATCCGATCATGGAGTAGGGATTGGCGATATTCTGCCCGGCTATATCGGGGGCGGATCCGTGTGAAGGTTCGTAGTAGGCTTTTTCCGGTCCGATGCAGGCGGAGGGCATCAGGCCGAGAGAACCCAGAATGCCCCCGCCCTGGTCGCTCAGGATGTCGCCAAACATATTCTCCATCACCATCACGTCGAACTGCCCCGGATTCAGGCACAGAGCGGTCGCGGCGGCGTCCACTAGCAGATGAATCACGGTCACTTGCGGATAGTCCTGCTGAACTTCCTGCAGCACTTCATTCCAGAAGACGCTGGAGATCAGTACGTTACTCTTGTGGATGTTGTGCAGCACCTTCTTTCGTTTCTGAGCCTGTTCAAATGCCACCTGCAGGATGGCACGGATCTGATCTTCGTCATACTCGAGCGTCTCCTTCACGTAGCGTAAGCCGTCTTTGTTTGTCCCTCTCTCCTTGGCACCGAAGTAAAGCCCGCCCACCAACTCCCGAATCAAGAGAATGTCGATACCGTCCTTGATGATCTCCGGCTTCAGGGGTGAGAAGTGGGCCATATCCCGGGAAAGAAGAATGGGGCGGAAATTGGCATAGGTGTTATAGCGAGCGCGCAGCGGCAGGATGGCACCCCGTTCCGGTTGCTCCGCGACCGGGATCTTCTGTGCTTCCTCATAACTTAAGCCGACCGGGCCCTTCAGGATCGCATCCGCTTCGTCACAGATCGCTTTGGTTTCGTCAGGGAAGGCTTTGCCTGTATCGAAATATGCTCCGGCGCCGAACTTGGCCGGCATCAGCGTGAATCGTACATCGCGGTGTTGGCTGAGCAGATCGAACACCCGAACAGCCTGTTGCATGATCTCCGGGCCGATCGCATCCCCTTCCAAAACAGCTATCTTGTAACCATTGCTCTGCATTCAATTCTCCACGTATCTCGGCTCGGTACATTGTAGCAACGTGAACTCGGCGTCGCGAGGTGGCGTTGTGTGGTCTTGAGGTTTGTGCAGTCTCAAGGTCTCGCGTTGTGCAGTCTCAACATCAATAGAGAAGAAAGGGTGCCCGTTCCTCTTGCCACTCCTTCTCTTCCCGGTTCAGACGTTCGTCAAGGTCCGCTACAGTGGCACTGGCGTCATCCACCCACAAGCGCAGGTCGGGGCCACCATTGATCACGTCGATGGGTAGACGAGTCTCTTCGTACTCATAAGGGGGTGGTCGCCACAGAGGGTAGGCGGGATATACGCGTCGCAGTGCCTTCAAGAATAACGCGACCAGACGATAGGGTTTGAATATCTGGTGCCGGTAGTCCGGACCGTCCGTGTGGAATTGCACGGCTTCACACATGCTTCCTTGGTGCTTGTGGAACGTGGGTTCGAAATAGCAGGGACGTACATGCACGCCCTGCATCCAGTCCAGTGACAGTTGTCTCATGGCAGCGACGATCTTATTGATCTCAATATCCGGAGCACCTATGCATTCCAACGGTGTTGTTGTGCCGCGTCCTTCCGACAGGGACGTACCCTCGATCAGCACCGTTCCGGGGAAACAGCGGGCCATATTCAGGCTGGACGCATTGGGGCTCGGGTTGACCCAGGGTCGATCAAAGATGGGCCAGCCGAACCCGGGGGCGGCATCCGGTGCGTAGTTCTCCAGTTTGATGACCTTCAGTTCCACAGACAATTTGTTCTTGTGAACGATCCAGCCGGCAAGTTCGCCGCTGGTGAGTCCGTACCTCATGGTCAGTTCATCACTGCCAACGAAGCTCTCCTGGCCAGCTAGAAGTCTCATGCCGTCGATGGGGCGTCCGGCAGGATTGGGACGGTCCAGCACCCAGATGGATTTGCCGTTTTTGGCACAGGCCTCCAGAAAATACTTGAGTGTGCTGATGTAAGTATAGATTCTGCAACCCAGGTCCTGCAGGTCGAACAGCAGATGATCGAAGCTCGCCAACATCTCGTCGGTGGGGCGACGATGTTCACCATAGAGGCTGAACACCGGGATCTTGTGGACCGGATCGAGGTAATCTTCAGACTCAACCATATTGTCCTGCTTGTCGCCGCGCATGCCGTGTTGGGGTCCGAAGGACGCAACCGGTTTGAGTCGCTCAGAGCCCATCAAGGCATCCAGACTGGGCAGCATGGCGTCGGTTGTGGATGCGGGATTGCCCACCACTGCCAGCCGCTTACCGGCGAGTTCTCCCTGCAGGTTCGGATCGGACAACAGTCGATCGATGCCAAATTTCATGATGAGTTCAATATAGGACGCACGGGCACTGCTGGCAAGAAACTGTTGACACCAGGTCGCCCGCTGCGCATCTCTGCCGCGCCCTGTTTCGAGCGTCGTGTGCCGACATGACACTTACCTTCGTCTTCGATCAGGCGTGGCAAGCTCTGGCCTGAGATTTGTCTGGCATAGTGATTTCTTATTATGTAGCCTGTTTGGACTGATACAAATACCGGTCAGAGGGATCCGACTCTCCCAATGACCCCGAGGACTGGATAGCTATGAGCCATTACGATTTTGATCTGTTCGTCATGGGTGTCGGCTCCGGTGGCGTTCGGGCCGCCAGGATGTCGGCTCACTACGGCGCCAGAGTGGCTACCGCCGAAGATCTCTACATGGGTGGGACCTGCGTCAACGTCGGCTGCGTGCCGAAGAAACTGTTCGTCTATGCTTCCCACTTTACCGAGGAGTATGAGCAAGCGCAGGGATTTGGCTGGCAGAAATCCAGTCCGGGTTTTGACTGGCAGGTTTTGAGAGACAACAAGGATGTCGAGATCGACCGTCTGAATGGGGTGTATCGTGGCATGCTGGAAAGTGCAGAGGTGACCCATTTTGACGGCAGGGCCCGCATTGTGGATGCCCACACGATTTCCATCAATGAGCGCAGGGTCAGCACCGAGAAAATTCTCATAGCCACCGGTAGTTGGCCGTTTATCCCCGACTTTCCGGGCAGTGAATATGCCATCAGCTCCAATGAGGTGTTTCACCTTGAAGAGTTTCCAAAGCGTCCCGTGGTAGTCGGTGGTGGCTACATTGCAGTTGAATTCGCCGGAATATTCAAAGGGCTGGGTGCCGAAAGCCATCTCTTGTATAGGGGCCCGCTGTTCCTGCGCAAATTTGACGATGGTATCCGCTCGTTTGTTGCCGATGAACTCGACAAGAAGGGAATACACCTGCACTTCAATACCAACGTAACGGCAATCGAGAAGAACGCTAACGATACGCTAAAGGTGATAACGGCTGAAGAAGGTGAGTTGGAGGCAGACCTTGTCATGTACGCTACAGGTCGAAATCCGGCCATCCACGACATCGGCCTGGAAACTGTCAAGGTGGACACGCGTGCCGACGGCGCCATTATCGTGGATGACTTTTTTCAGACCAGTGAGCCGTCTATCTTTGCGTTGGGAGATGTGATTGGCCGGGTCCAATTGACACCGGTTGCGATTGCTGAAGCGATGGCCTTTGCCAAGACCCAGTTTCTCAATGAGCCAACTACAATGGACTATGACAACGTTGCCACAGCGGTGTTCTGCCAGCCGAATATCGGTACGGTCGGACTGACCGAGGCAGATGCCCGACAAAAGTACGATGCAATCGAGATCTACCAGTCGAGCTTCCGTCCGATGAAACATACGTTAAGTGGCAGTGATGAGCGGACCATGATGAAAATCATCGTGGATAAAGCAACCGACCTGGTGATTGGGGTCCACATGGTTGGACCCGAAGCCGGTGAGATCATCCAGGGAATGAGCATTGCGATGAAAGCTGGAGCAACCAAAGCGATACTCGATTCGACCATCGGCATACACCCGACGACTGCGGAAGAGTTTGTCACCATGAGGGAATTGAGCAGTAATTAGTGCCCATCCGGATGGGCACCCGAAGCACGGACTATAAATACCTATTCCTGGATGGACACTAATTAGCTAGTGCCTGTCCTCAAACAGGCCAAATTCCACCAAGTAGGTCAACACAGAAAAACTGTTAGCTCGTGAATTGACAACTTAAGACAGACATCTGGCGCGCGTACTTCAAACCTAAATGACACACGGCCAATACTGTCGGTTATGGAAGAGGATCGGCTACGGCTTGTCTGAAGTTGATCGGCGGATCTACTATGTCGCCTGTACCGCTGAGATACGTAACGAGGTCGTTTAGCGGTGAAGGCGCAGGATCCAGTAAAGCCACCTTTTCATAATAGTCTAGGAGATTATCATTGCCCCGCGGTAGGGGTATTCTTTCACCGCGATGCAGCGTAAAGAACTTACCATCCTCTATCAACAGACATGCCATCCGCCCGCCATAGGCTCGTGACACTCCGACGTCGATAAAGATTGCCTTGCCGCCGAAGCGCGGTCGGACCGTGCCCTCGGTGGTGCTGTGCCCCATCACAACATGGTTGGCCCCAAGCCTTTTCAATTGTGCCAATAACACCGGCAGTTCTTCGTCCGCCCCATTGCGAGCAGTTCCGCGGTACCACAGGGGTCCCATGGGACTGTCCATCAGGCTGATTTCAGGGTAGATGACCGAACTCAGTTCCTTTCTGATCTGCTCGTTGATTTGGGTCAGAGTCATATCTCCCAATTCGGCACTGATGCCTCCGTGCAGGAACACGAGGTCGTTGATCTTAATTATCGTATTGTGATCCAGTACCCACTTACCGAACTCTCCAAGTCGACTCCAGGCATAACGATGTTCAACGTAACCGAGGGGGTATTTCTTGCGCCATGCGTCACGATAGGCATCGTCGAATACCGATGCAGGATCGACTGGCAGCTTCGTTTTGAGTTTGTCGATAAAAACCTTGTAATAGCGATCGCGCAGCCGGACTGAATCGCGAGCGATGAGTGCTTTGTATTCACCAGGATGCACGTAACGAAGATCACCATAGATGTTCATCGCCTCGTGATTGCCAATCAGGAGGTGTACATAGCCGCCTTTCTTGTTCGCTTGGCCTGCCAGCTTGTGTAGGAATCTGATTATTTTCGCTGAGTCCGGACCGCGGTCGGGGATGTCGCCCGTCTGTACCAGGTGAGACTCTTTTCCTATCCACTTACCGCGGCCGTCGATCAGATCAGCCATTTTAAGTACAGCCAGCAACTGATCGTAATCGCCGTGCACGTCCCCAATGGCAACTATTCTTCTTACATCAGACCAGATGTCTTGGGCGGACCCGGTCCCAGACATCAGCGTCAGGAAACTGACAACGATCAGTCTGATAAAGATTCTGTTATGCATCCCGCTGCTCCCATGAACAGATTCCAAAAGATCCGGCTGCGTGTTCTATTCCAAAGGTGAATTTGATAAGGTCGCCAGTGATCTGTTCGCGGAACCGATTCTACCTAATTCGTGCCTGTCCATAAATGGGTTGCTGTGGACGGTGTCGAACATAGAAGAAAAGTTGGCAGAAAAATCAGTAACTTGAGACGGGTATCCGAAGCGCGGACCTTGAATCTGGATAGACACTAGTTAGAACGGGGGAATGCCGTTGGAGAAAATCACCGAATTACTCAACCTGCTGGATGGCTGGTTGGGGTCAGCACAGCCCTTCATACTGCTGGGTACGGGATTGTTTTTCACAATCTACCTCGGCTTTCCACAGATCAAGTACTTCAAGCATGCCTGGCGCTGTGTGCGGGGCAAATATGACAAACCAGAGCATGAAGGGGACACCTCCCACTTCCAAGCCTTAACGACCGCCCTTTCAGGCACGGTAGGCACAGGCAATATAGGCGGCGTCGCATTGGCCGTGTATCTCGGTGGGCCGGCAGCCCTTTTCTGGATGTGGATGACCGCGTTTTTCGGAATGACCACAAAGTTCGTGGAAGTCTCTCTGTCACACAAGTATCGGGTCAAGGACGAAGATGGTTTTATCGTCGGTGGCCCCATGTTCTTCATGGAAAGGCGCCTCAACATGAAGTGGCTGGCGGTCTTCTTCGCTGTAGCTACTGTGATCAGTTCCTTCGGCTCCGGCAATCTACCCCAGAGCAACAACATGGCCATCGGCATGGAGAGCACCTTCGGGATACCGCCTTGGGTGACGGGTGGGGTCCTTGCGATATTATTGGGTCTGGTCATCATAGGAGGTATCCGACGGATCGTGAAGGTCACCGAAAAGATCGTACCGATCATGGCCGTCATCTACCTGGTAGGCGCATTGGCAGTGATCGTCGCCAATCTGGACCAGGTTGGGCCCTCGTTCGTCAGTGTCTTTCGAGATGCATTTACCGGCTCCGCCGCAGCGGGAGGGTTCCTCGGTGCTACCTTTGCGTACGCCTTTGTCCAGGGAGTCAAACGAGGCCTGTTTTCAAACGAGGCCGGGCAGGGCTCAGCACCCATTGCACACGCTGCAGCCCGTGCTGACGAGCCCATTTCAGAGGGCATGGTGTCCATTCTGGAACCCTTCATAGATACCATCGTAATCTGCACGGTGACTGGACTGGTGATCCTCTCATCAGGCGTCTGGACCGAAAAGTTTGAAAACAGCTTCCAGAAGTTCGATATGGAAATTATTGCCGGAAGCCACAGTGAAGAGGATGCACAGCAGCGGCAACAACTGTTGCAGCATCTCAGCGATAGCGCCGACGATGATCCCATCAGGAAATTTGACGGGGCGATTCAGGTGCGCAACGGCATCGCTGTGAATCTTGATGAATTCACTGTAGTGCACAACCGCTCTGTTGCGGAGCAGGTCAGGTACCTTCGAGATGGCGAACCGTATAACGGTGAAATTCAAGTGATAGACGGCGAACTCGCCGACGACGCCATCAGCGTGAGGGGATATTCCCTGGTACATTCGGTGGAATTGACTACCAAGGCGTTCAATAGGGGTTTGCTGGGGGATTATGGTCAGTACATCGTATCCATTGGTCTCGTATTATTCGCGTTTTCCACGGCGGTGGCCTGGTCCTACTATGGCGACCGGGCCATCGTCTATCTGTTTGGACTGAAACTGGTTATGCCCTATAGAGTGGTATACGTCTTTGGGTTTTTTATGGCGTCTATATCTGATACTTCCTTCATCTGGCTGATATCGTTCATTACTGTAGCATTGATGACTCTGCCGAACCTGTTTGGAATTTTGATGCTGCACAGGGAGATGAAGGAGACGGTAGCGGACTATTGGGGAAAATTCAGAATTGAGCACCCCGAGGGAGCGTGATGCTGCCCGCAAACCATCAGAGGTGAATATATGAATCTCGAAAATGCAGTTGCAATTGTGACCGGTTCCTCTTCCGGCGTTGGAGCCGCTACGGTGAAATTGTTAGCAACCAAAGGATGCAGGGTGGTCGTGAATTACTCACGCAGTGCTGCTGCCGCAGAAGATGTTGCCACCGAATGCGAAAAACTGGGTACCGAAGTCTTGCTCTGTCAGGCTGATGTATCGAAAGACGAAGACTGTCAGCGTCTGGTAGACGAGGCCATGAAGAAGTGGGGTAGGCTGGATGCACTCGTGAACAATGCAGGCACCACAAAATTCGTCTCTCACCGTGACCTCTCAGGACTGGATAAGGAGGACTTTCTGCAGATCTATGCCGTCAATGTGGTGGGTCCCTATCAGATGTCCAGGGCTGCTGAAAAACCACTGCGGCAATCGGGAGACGCCGCCATAGTCAATATAGCCTCGGTTGCAGGCATCAAGGGTGTCGGAAGTTCCATCGCGTACGCCACATCCAAGGCTGGCTTGATCACCATGACGTACTCGTTAGCACGGGTATTGGGGCCTGAGATCAGGGTCAACACCATCTGCCCTGGCTTTATCCAGGGCAAGTGGCTGGAGGAAGGGATCGGGGCGGAAGGATACCAAATGGCCAAAAAGGCTACCGAGCAGAGGGCGCCGTTGGGCAAAACCTGCACGGCAGAATCCGTCGCGGAGTCGATCGATTTCTTTATTGCGGGTGCTTCCATTGTTACCGGCGAAACCTTAATACTCGATGGCGGCAACCATCTGAATTAACCCATGCCCATGACATCTCAGCAGCAACAATCTCATCCAGCTTTCGAACTGCTGCGCAGCAGTCAGATAGAAACCCTGCATCTGACCGTGTACGAATTCAAGCACCGTAAGACGGCTGCGCTACATTACCACCTGGCAGCGGACAATCCTGAGAATGCATTCCTGGTGGCCTTCCGGACAGTGCCGACAGACTCACGCGGGGTTGCCCATATTCTGGAGCATACAGTGCTGTGCGGGAGTGAGCGGTACCCGGTGCGTGATCCATTTTTTATGATGACACGGCGTTCCCTCAATACCTTTATGAACGCGTTTACAAGCAACGACTGGACTGCTTATCCCTTTGCCACCCAGAACCGAAAAGACTATTTCAATCTGCTCGACATATACCTGGATTCAGTGTTCTTTTCCCGACTCGACCCGCTGGACTTTGCTCAGGAGGGGCTTCGACTTGAATTCGAGACACTGAAGGACCCGACCAGTGAGCTGACCTATAAGGGCATCGTCTACAACGAGATGAAAGGTGATGCTAGTTCGTCAAGTTCGATTCTCTATGACACGTTCAAGAGATACCTGTTTCCCACCACCACCTACCACCACAACAGCGGCGGTGACCCGGACCAGATTCCTCGGCTGAGCTACGCAGATCTGCAGACCTTCTACCGGACTCACTACCACCCCAGCAACGCCGTCTTCATGACGTTTGGCAATATTCCGGTCATGGATCTTCAGGAACAGTTTGAGAGCCGTGCTTTGGGCCGATTTGAGGCGTCCGATCAGGTAATCGAGGTAGGCAATGAAAAGCGCTACTTTGCACCTATCAGGGTAGAAGAGTCCTACCCATTCAACTCAGAGCAGGACAGCACGGAGGAGAAGACTCATCTGGTCATCGGCTGGCTGCTGGGCGCCAACACCGACCTGGAAGAGATGTTGAAATCACACCTGCTTGCGGACGTGCTGCTTGATACCAGTGCTTCTCCCTTGAGACAGGCCCTCGAAACTACTGATCTGGGCACGGCGGTCTCTCCCCTTTGTGGTGTTGATCAATCCAATCACGAAATCAGTTTTATGTGCGGAATTGAAGGCAGCGAACCGACCCGGATTGTGCAACTGGAAGAGTTGGTGCTATCGACCTTGAATAGGCTTGCAGAAGAGGGAGTACCCTATGCAAGGGTCGAAGCCGTTTTACACCAACTGGAATTGCAGCAGCGTGAAATTGGTGGCGACGGCTACCCCTATGGGCTGCAATTGATCCTTTCTGGTTTGTCGGCGTCGATTCATCGGGGCGACCCCATTGCCTTGTTGGATCTCGATCCTGTTCTGGTCAGGTTGAGAGCGGCGATCGAGGATCCGGATTTCATCAAGTCCCTGATTAGAGAGCAGTTACTGGACAATCCCCATCGCGTTAGCTTGGTCCTCAAGCCGGATACCGAGATTAGCGGTCGCCGGGACAGAGCCGAAAAGCAAGCGCTCGCGCGGATCAAATCATCCCTGAACGGGGACGGTAAGCAGGAGATTGTCGATCTGGGTGTGCGCCTGAACGAAAGACAGAAGACGGTTGAAAACGCCGACATTCTCCCCAAGGTCGGACTGGCTGATGTTCAACCAGCGACGAGTATTCCTGTGCCGGTAGAGCACCGCCTGACCGGCGGTCAACTGGTAAGTTTCTACGGTCAGGCCACCAACGGCCTGGTCTACCAGCAGGTGGTGACCTCATTACCGGACCTGGCTGCTGATCTGCTTCAGCACTTGCCCCTGTATACCCATATTCTCACTGAAATAGGCTCCGGTAGTCGAGATTATCTGCAAACACAGCACCTTCAACACAGTATCACCGGGGGCTTCAGCGCATTCTCAACGTTTCGTGGCCAGATCGAGGACGTGCAGCAGGTGCAGGGCTTTATGACCCTGTCCAGCAAGGCGTTGGCCAGAAACCAGCATGGGATGAGTGATCTACTCCAGGAAACCCTGCAAACCGTTCGGTTTGATGAACCGGTGCGCGTCCGGGATCTGCTCTCGCAGGCCCTTGCCCGAAGGCAGGCCACCTTAACCAACAGCGGTTCGGTGCTGGCAATGACAGCTGCCGCCAGTGGCCTGTCACCGGTGGTCAATCTGAACCACAGGCTTTCCGGGCTGGCCGGTTTGTTACATCTCAAGCAGCTGGCTGATGACATAAAAGATGCTGAGAAGCTGGAGTCGCTCTGCGATAAGTTGAGGCAGATACACAGTCGTATCGTTGCGGCTCCGCACCAATTGCTGATCGTCGCTGACCAGGAAAGACAAGGAGAATTGCTGGACTACCTGGAGCACAATTGGGGGGGCATGTCCGCCAGCTCATTTGTGCCTTTTAGTTTGGAACCGATCCAGCAGCGGGTCAGCCAGATCTGGACCACGAATACACAAGTGAACTTCTGTGCCAAGGCTTTTGTCACGGTCCCGGAAGGAGACCCGGATGCACCTGTATTTGCTGTCCTGGGCGGGGTCTTGCGCAACGGTTTCCTGCATGGCGCCATTCGTGAACAGGGCGGTGCCTATGGCGCCGGTGCCAGTCAGGACTCCAGCAATGCTGTCTTTCGTTTCTCTTCCTTCCGGGATCCAAACCTCAAGGAAACCCTTCATAACTTCGACCACGCCATCACCTGGTTACTGGAAACCAAGCTCACATTTGAGCAAGTGGAGGAAGCCATCCTGGGTGTTGTAAGCAGCATCGATGCGCCTGGGTCGCCGGCCGGAGAAGCACGACAGGCCTTCCACAATGGTCTCTTTGGCCGCACTCCAGAGCACAGGAACCACTTGCGTTCCGGAATCCTCAAGGTACATGCTGATGATCTGAAGAGAGTCGTCGAGCAGTATCTGAAACCGGAATTGGCAAGCACTGCAGTACTGACCAACGTACCCATGTCGGCTAGTCTGGATCACGATCAGTTTGAGGTCGTCAATCTTTAGTCGGTCTGCATTGGGCGACCGTTCCAGTTTTCTCACCCACAGGCGACCCGCTTCATTAACCCAATCAAATGAGTCTGTCGTTAACCATATTGAGACAACTGAGAATGGGCTAATCAGATCTGCATATTTCAGGCTCCGCTTGGGGTTTGTACATTCAGATTTTGAGATTGAACGGGTGGTCTAAACAGCTGTCATAGAGACTGAACGGGGCATTCGGAATCCGGGCTGGACATTGGCGGATCTGTCCAAAATTGGTCAGGCTGGCAAAAAAATGGGTGGGGACCTTGACAAAAGATCAATGCTTGGACATCCTGTCGCGGTCGAATTATTAGCTGGTTTTATACACGGTCGTATGGCTATATGTCCCATTCAGTTGGTTCCACTGGCTTCTTGGACAATCAAACTTGAGGACTTTACGGGGGAAGGAGAGAGACCTTTCATCAGAGTAGTGTGATTCGGTAGCATCGATTCACGGATTCAGCAATTCATCATGAGAACAACCAAAAGTTATAACTCTTCGGAAGGTATTAGTATGAAAAAGTATCCAGTGAAACCGGTAATGATTGTGGCGATTGTTACGGCAATCTCCCTTACCGGATGGACTTCTGCGTCTGCCCAAACGTTGGACGAAGTTCTGGGCGTGAGAACCAATACAACGGCGGCAGGAAAGAAGTCGCAGACTAAGATCGACGAGTTGACGGATCAGACTCGGGACCTTTTGTCTCAGTATAAGCATGTCATGAAGATCGTGGATGGGCTAAAAGTATATAACCGTCAGCAGGAGCGTCTCATCAAACGGCAAGAGAAGGAGATCGCTGAGCTGAATGAATCCATCGACAATGTGACGGTGATTGAAAGGCAGGTCGGTCCGCTTATGGCCCGGATGATAGACGGTCTGGAAAAGTTCATTGAACTGGATTCCCCTTTCCTGTTGAAGGAGAGAACTGAGCGTATTTCCTTTCTGAAGGATGGGTTGGAGCGGGCAGACGTGGCGGTATCGGAGAAATTCAGCAAAGTGCTGGAGGCCTATCAGATCGAGAACACGTTTGGATCAACCTTGGAGGCATACACCGATGTGATCGAACTCGATGGCAAGTCTCGACAGGTGGATATGCTGAAGTGGGGGCGGGTGTCGCTTGTATTCCAAACTCCGGATGGCGAGGTCACAGGGGTCTGGGACAACAAGATAAGGGACTGGGTGCCGCTGGGAGATGAATACCGGGCAGATGTGAGGAACGGTTTGCGGATAGCACGCAAGACTATGACAGCCGATCTGGTTCGATTGCCGGTCAGGTCACCGGAGAGCAGCAAATGAAAAGAATATTCTCGGTTTTCTTGTTACTTGGCATGACCGGAACTGCGTTGGCTGCTGAGGAGATCCCCGCCAAGAATCTGGGGGAACTACTCGATCTGGTCCGCGAAGGCCAGGTCTTCGGTAGAGATACGAACGTACAGCGTGAGAAGGAGTTTCTTGCAGATAAGACACAACAGCAGCAGCGTCTGGCCAGAGCAAAACGGGACCAGAAGAGGGAAGAAGACCGCAGCGAAAAGTTGGAGACCCAGTTTGAGAACAACGAAACCAAGATCGCCAACCTGCAGGAGATTCTTCAAAAGCGATTGGGATCTCTGCGCGAGCTGTTTGGAGTGCTGCAGCAGGTTAGCGGTGATACCCGTGGAATATTCGATGGATCGCTGATCAGTGCAGAATATCCAGGCAGAGGGGATTGGCTGGCTCAATTTGCTGCGGAAATGGGCAGGAGTACCAAACTTGCCACCATCGACGAGATTGAGCGTCTCTGGTATGAATTGCAGCAGGAGATGACGGAATCAGGCAAGGTCACCAGATTCAACGCAACGATCATCAAACCCAACGGTGATGAAGTGCAGCAGGAGGTGGTCCGAGTCGGCACCTTCAACGTCATATCGGAAGGCAGTTACCTGAAGTACGACATCGACAAGCAGGTCTTGGTTGAATTGCCGCGGCAGCCCGCTAATCGATTTGTGGCAACCACCGAAGCTCTCAACCAAGCAACCAGCGGGTTCACTCAGTTCGGCATGGACCCCACCAAGGGTCAGCTGTTATCACTGTTGATTCAGACGCCCACTTTGGAAGAAAGGATTCAGCAAGGCGGTAATGTCGGCTATGTCATCATCGCCTTGGCGATTGTTGCGCTGTTACTGTCCATGGAGCGTCTGATCACCCTTTATATAGTTGGCGGCAAGGTGAATGCACAGATGAAGCAGAGTACACCGGATACCGGTAATCCTCTCGGCCGGGTGCTGATGGTGCACGACGCCAACAAAGATGTGGACACGGAAACGCTCAATCTCAGACTGGAAGAAGCGATTCTCAAGGAAACACCGAAACTCAATGCACGTATCGCGTTTATCAAGATCATCTCCATGGTGGCGCCGTTGCTTGGATTGTTGGGCACGGTGGTGGGGATGATTCTCACCTTCCAGGCGATCACCCTGTTCGGCACCGGTGATCCGAAGACCATGGCTGGGGGTATCTCGCAGGCCTTGATGACCACTGTCATGGGTTTGTGTGTCGCCATCCCTACCGTTTTGCTCCACGCGATCGTTCAGACGCGCAGCAATTCCATCATCCACGTACTGAATGAGCGGGCAGCGGGATTGCTGGCCGAACAAGCCGAAGAGAAGGCGTAGATCCATGGAGATTCTGGTAGCGATCCAGACCTTTATGGAAGCCGGTGGTGATGTACTCTGGCTGATCGCTGCGGCGACGTTTGGAATGTGGTGTCTGATATTTGAACGATTCGTGTATGTTTACGGTGAGCAGAGACGAGTCGCCGGCATGGCGCTAACCAAGTGGACGAGCAGAGGCGAGCGGCAATCCTGGAATGCTAAGATGATTCGCTTGAAAGTGATCAGCGAGGTAAACGGACGCCTGAATGCCAATATGACCCTCATCAAGACCTTCATTTCACTGCTCCCGCTACTCGGCTTATTGGGAACGGTGACCGGCATGGTACAGGTATTCGAAGCCATGACCTTCTCGGGTGGAAATGCCCGTTCCATGGCTGCAGGTGTGTCAGCGGCGACTATTCCGACCATGTCTGGCATGGTGGCCACGTTGTCCGGTGTCTTTGCCAACACCTGGTTAGTTGCTAAGATTGCAGACGAGTCTGAATATATTGAAGTCTCGCTGACTATGGAATACTAACCACGTCGGTCTACGTAGCTAATAGGTGTAAAGCAAAATATGACAAGCGACTTATAAGATGGCTCGCAGACAACAACAACAGGAGGAAGAGAAGGTAGCAGACCTGACGCCGATGCTGGATGTGGTGTTTATCATGCTGATCTTCTTTATCGTCACAGCTACGTTCATCAAGGAGGCGGGGCTGGAGGTGAATCGACCGGATACCCAGACGGCCCAGTACAAGCAGTTTGTATCGTTACTGGTGGCGGTGGGTCCGGACAACGCGGTCTGGATCGACAAGAAGAAAGTTGATATTCGCAGTGTCCGACCGCTGATGGAGCAATTGCACTCGGAGAGTCCCAAGGGTGGTCTTGTTATTCAGGCGGACAGCAAATCCAAGACTGAAAAGGTCCTGGCTATCATGGACGCTGCTCGACAGGTGGGTATTACTCAGGTCGCCATTGCGGCGGAACAACAACAATAACAATAAGGACAAACTGATGGTTATCAGATTTGGTTTTTCCCTGGGGGTGGGGATGTTCGTCACACTGCTCCTGTTCTACATCATGCAGGCACTGATCCAATCCGGAAGAAGTGTACTGAACGAAGGCGGTGTCACCACCATTGTTGATTTTGTGAGGTTAAAGCAGGATCAGATACTGGAAACCAAGAAACGTAAACCCAAAAAACCCCCACCCCCGGACGAACCCCCTCCCGAAATCAGGCCCCAACTGACAGCCGTAGCAATAGACAAAGCCGCATTCTCCATGTCCCAAGTGGATCTGAGCGTATCGATCGATGTCAGCGGCGGCGGTTTTGGTATCAGTGACGGCGAGTATCTTCCCATCGTCAAAGTTCAGCCTATCTATCCGCGACGCGCCCTATCCAGGGGAATGGCAGGCTGGGTGATCGTCGAGTTTACCGTCACTGCCCAGGGGACCGTCAGCGAGCCGTTTGTGGTGGAGAATTGTGCCATGGTCGCCAATCTGCGCAATCCGGGGGAGTGTAGCGACCATCCCAGCAGCGTCTTCGATAGTGCTGCACTGAAGGCGGCACTCAAATTCAAGTACAAACCCAAAGTGATCGATGGCGTACCCGTCGATACTGTCGGCGTACTGAACAAGATTACATTCGAGTTGGCAGACGATTAGGAGGATGGCAGCATGAAGACATTGGCGGCAGCGATTGCCTTGCTGATCTTGCCATTGATGCTCGATTCGATGGGTCATTATACGACGGGCGCCGCTTATGCAGCACAGGAGTCGGGCAAAAAGGCTTCCAAACAGAAAACCCGCAAGGTCCCTGCCATGCGGGAGAAGACCTACAAGACCCTCTCCGAAGCAAACGTCTTGATCGAGGAAGGATCACCTGCAGAAGCAATCGTGATGCTGGACAAAATGCACAGGAGAAGAGGGCTCAACAGATACGAAGTGGCTCAGATATGGAGCGCGCTGGCATACGCTTATTATGCCCTGGATGATGTCCCCAAAACCATCGAAGCCTACAAGCAGGTGCTGGCTCAGGGAAAGGAAGGCATACCCGAGGCGATGGAAATCAGTGCGCTGCGAGCCATCTTTCAACTCTATTATTCCGAGGCGAACTACCCGACGGCACTCATCTATATCGACCGATGGCTTGCCCTCAAGGAGATACCGGATCCAGCCACGATCTATATGAAAGCCATCTGTTACTACCAGATGAACGAGTTCCGCAATTCCCTGATCTATGCCCTGCAAACAGAGGAGATTGCCATAGCCCAGGCGAAGACCGTCAAGGAGAGTTGGCTCTATATGCAGGTGGTCGTTTACAGCGAGTTAGAGGACTGGCGTGGTGTAATCCCCGTGTTGGAAAAGCTGATTGTCTCCTTTCCCAGCAGGCAATACTGGCTGCAACTGGCAGCGATGTACAGTGAGCTTGAAGAGGAAAACAACGCCCTCGGTGCATACTATGCGGCCCATCTGCAGGGGATGCTCATCAGAGAGTCGGAAGTGGTCATGCTGTCTCAGCGACTACTGAATGCCGAAGTTCCGTTCGAAGCTGCTGTCGTGATGGAGAGGGGCATGGACGACGGCGTTGTGGAAAGGACTGAGAAGAATCTACGCACGTTGGGGCAGGCCTGGACCATGGCTCAGGAGACGGAAAAGGCCATAGAAACCTGGCGACAGGCCTCCGAATATGCAGAAGACGGCCAGATCTTCTATCGATTGGCCAACGCGTTGGCAAACGAGGATAGACATGCGGACGCCGTTAAGGCCTACCAGGATGCTTTGGACAGGGGAGATCTCAAAAAGCCCTCTGAAGTCAGTTTACTGTTGGGCATTTCGCAGATGCAGCTTGGCCGGTGGGACCAGGCTGTAGACTCCTTCAGAGATGCCTCAAAGGATAAGAAGAAAGCCAAACAGTGCCGACAGTATATTCGATACGTTAGAGGTGAAAAACGACGCGAGGCAGCGCTGAAAGAAATAGAGCGGGAGTTCTCCCTTTAGGAGAGATCGCGCTTCGACGGTCGCCGTTTCATCATCTTACTGAACCGCTTTACCCGATTCTTTCTATCCAGCCTGGCTTGCACTTGCTGCTGCGCTGCCAGGTGTTTGAGTTCCCGTTGAAATCTCAGATAGCTCTTTAGTCGGTCCTGGTCGAGTGTCCCAGCTTCAATTGCATCTTTAACGGCGCATCCCGGCTCATTCTTGTGAGCACAATCTCCGTATCTGCAGCGTTCTGCTAAAGACTCAACGTCATCGAACGATTGTGACAGGCTGGATTCGTCAGCCCATACCTGTAGTTCGCGCATGCCTGGCGTATCGATAATCAGTCCACCGTCGGGCATGATGGCCATCTCCCTGAACGTGGTGGTGTGTCGACCCTTGTCGTCAGAACCGCGCACCTCGCTGGTCTCAAAACGTTCAAAACCCAGCAAGCTGTTTATGATTGTGGATTTGCCGACTCCTGACGACCCCAGTAGTGTCACGGTCACACCCTTGCCCAGATAGGAGCGAAGATTGTCTATCCCGTCGCCCGTCAACCCGCTGATGGGGTGGATATCCACCCCCATGGCAATGGTGGCCACCGCTTCCATCTTCTTGTCCAGATCATGGCAGAGATCGGACTTGCTCAATAGAACGACCGGTGTCGCACCACTGTCCCAAGCCAATAGCAGGTAGCGTTCGATGCGGTGCAGGTTGAAGTTGTCGTCCAGTCCACAGACGATGAATATCGTGTCGATGTTCGCCGCAAGAATCTGCTCATCGGTTTTGTCTCCCGCTTCTTTGCGGGAAAAACTGCTGCGGCGCGCAAGAAGTCTGTGCATGACGACCTTATGAGGCTCGTTGACCAATGGCTGTACCAGCACCCAGTCCCCGACGGCCGGAAGATCTGCCCTGCTTTCTGCAGCATAGCGTAACTTCCCTGTTAGCGTGCCTAGAAGCTCGCCCTGTTCTGCGAGAAGTTGATAGCCTGTTGTATCCTGTCGTGCAACCCGCGCCGGGATCAGTTTTTCACCCACCGAGTCACATTGTTCCTGGAAGAAATCACTCCAACCCAATTCACTTAGATTCATTGCTTTAACTTTCCTGTCTTGAACGCAACTGATGATACGGCGCATCACATGGTTGCCGATGCATGCAAAGCACAGCGACATTACCGTTCACACCAGGGATTCTCACAGGCAAGTGGTTCGGGCCACGCTTGGTGGGCCACGCGTCAGGCCAGGGCAATCGGGACAGAGCGTTCAGGACACGGTCATGGGGACGCGGTGCACTTGACACACCGTCCCGGAGGACAACCGTTAGAGGGAAAGGGGTGGTCTCTCTAACTAGCGGCGAATCCGGGGCGTAACGGAATTATCGATGCTGACAATCATAATCACGCTCCTATATTTGGTTGGTATTGAAATCGGGCGTACTTTACTCACCTGACCTATAGATGGCAAGCACTAATTCCCTGACCTGATTCCTCGATAGAGCTTGCGCAGCAGCGGCGAGATGAGTGTCACCACAGTCAGACTCAGCAGAACCACGGTGGTGGGTCGCCCCAACAGAAATCCAAAGCTGCCATCACTCAGAATTATCGCACGCCGAAGATTATCTTCCAGCATACCGCCCAGGATGAATCCCAACAGCAGGGGTGCCATGGGAAACTCCAACAATCTGAGGCCCACGGCGATGACGGCAATAAACACCATCATCTGTATATCGAAGCTATTGAATGAAACCAGATAGACGCCGATAAGTGAGAAAAAGAGGATCGCGGGAACCAGGTACACCTTTGGCAGCATCAGGATGCGGGCGATATAGGGGATAAGCGGTAGATTCAACACGAGCAGAATGAGATTGCCGAAATACATGGAGACGATCACCGCCCAGAATACCTGCGGTTCATCCACAAATAGCCTCGGGCCTGGCTGAATGCCGTAGGCAAGCAGCGCTCCCAGCAGGATGGCGGTGGTGCCGGAACCGGGAATGCCGAGGGTCAATAGAGGAACGAAAGAGCCGGTACAGGCTGCGTTGTTGGCGGTTTCCGGGGCGGCCAGACCCTTGAGACTGCCCTTGCCGAATCGAAGCTGCTCGGCTGGCTTGGCCAGCACACGCTCCACACCATAGGCCAGGAAGGAAGCGATGGTGGCGCCGGCGCCAGGCAGAACGCCCACGAAAAATCCCAAGACGGAGGCGCGGCCCACCGTTGGGAGGACCTGTTTGATCTCCCTCTTATTCAGCTTAAGCCTGCTCATTCGTATCGACATGGGTCGCGCTCCGGCCCGTGTCGGCTGCAATACCATCATCAACGCCTCTGCCAGAGCAAATGTCGCCATTGCCAACAGCAGGAAGCTTATACCGTCCATCAGATCCATGCGTCCGAAGGTAAACCGTTGCACACCTGCCGACAGATCGGTGCCCACGGTGGACAACATGATGCCAAAACAGGCCATCAGAAGGGCCTTGAGATGGCCACCCGGTCTCGCAAAGGCGGCCACCAGCGACAAGCCCAGCAGCATCAGGGCAAAATAATCGGCGGATTGAAAGATCAGCGACAGATCTGCCAATATCGGGGCAGCTATTATCAGCATCAACGCCGCCAACGTGCCTCCCGCAAAGGACGCATAAGCAGCCAGGGCGAGTGCCTTGCCCGGTTCGCCGCTGCGCGCCAACGGATAGCCATCAAATGCGCTGGCAACAGTACCTGCGATGCCGGGTGCATTGATCAGGATGGAGGAGGTGGAACCTCCGAAAACGGCCCCATAATAAACCCCTGCAAGCAATATCATCCCTGCTGCCGGGTCGAAGCCGTAGGTGATGGGGATCATCAGGGCGATGGCGGAAATGGGTCCCAAACCCGGCAGCATGCCAATAAATGTACCGACCAGACAGCCCAGCAGTACCAGCAGCAAGTTCGCCGGTGTGGCGACCGTGTGCAGTCCCAGCAGGATCCCGTCTAGCATGGCAGGATGCCTGCCGAGTACAGGCGCGAGGAGATGTCGCTACCCATCAGTTCGCCATCATTGCGTGATAGAGCTCGCCGGGATCCAGATAGATCCCCAAACTACTGACCAGAATCCAGAATCCGACCACCAGCGGTAGCGTGGCAAGCGCCAGTCTGGTCGGGCGATGCTCCCCCAGGATCCAGTATGCAGCGGCCAGGAATGCGGTGGTAGCCAGCAGGAAACCGAGATATTCCAGAACCAGGCCATAGAGCGACATCAACCCCACCAGAAATAACGTGTCTCGCCACCGATAAGCTTTGATCTCTTCCCAGCCGCTGTCGACACTGGGCACAATCAGCAGTAGCAGCGAGATGACGATACCTGCTGCTGCGACCAGCAGGGGCATCGTTCGAGCATTGAACACCTCCTGCTGGGACCAGAAGTCGAGTGGAATCTCAGCAGCCATCCAGGCATAGCCGGCAAATGTAAGCAGGAACAATATGGCGCCGATCGTGGATTTTGAAAACATTATGAATCAATTAGTTACACGTGTAATGGAGAAATTAGATTAACTTTTGAGGAAGCCAAGATCGCGCATCATCCGGCCGATGTCACGCTCTTGCTGTTCCAGGAATCGATAGAAATCCTGTCCTGACTGGAACAGGACCACCCAACCATTACGCGCCCTCACCAACTCGAACTCCTCCGTCTGAATGAGCTGCGCAAGGATTTCGATACTGGTACGGATTCTCTCCGGGCTCATTCCGGGGGGCCCGAAGAAGCCTCGCCAATTGGCAAAGACCAGGTCGTAGCCGAGTTCCTTTAGAGTCGGGACGCTCTCTATCTCGGATAGCCTGGCGGGAGCAGTTGTGGCGATGACCTTCACCACCCCGGCACTTGCCAGATCGAGCGCTTCGCTGAGGCCGGTTGAGAGTAACTGGGTCTCTCCCGTCAGCAGCCCCGTCATTGCTCTGCCACCACCATCATAAGGGATGTAGCGCACCTGCCTCGGGTCTACGCCCGCCGCCTGGAGCGCTTTGGCGATCACCAGGTGATCGGTACTGCCCCTGACGGAGCCGCCGGCCACTTTGATCTGTCTCGCGTCAGCCTTGAAGGCAGCGATGATCTGGCCCCAGGTACTGTAGGGTGAGTCCTTTCTCACCACAAAACAGCCGTAATCCGCGATCACGGATGCGATGGGGGTTAGGTCACGGAAAGATTGGGGAAATATCTTCTGCAGGGAACGCACAACGATGGGAGTGGAATTCACCATCAGCGTGTCACCTTGACGGCTGGCTGTCTCGATCAGCTTGGCGATCGCGCGGCCGCCACCGCCACCGGAGAGATTCTCATAGGAGATGCTTGTCACCAGACCGGATTTGAGCAACGCCTCCCCGACGCCTCTGGCCGTGCCGTCCCAACCACCACCGGGGCCTGCAGGGATGAGGAAGTGTATTCTGTCCAGATGGGGCGGCTCGTCGCAATGGCCGACACAGGACGGCAGCAACAACAGTAGCAGAGCCAGATACGCCTTGATCATGCTGGATAGTGCCTGGCCGGATAAGTCCGTGCTTGGGTTGCCGACCTCAAGCTATTGTCTGGACAGCAAACACTGTTACCCTGTCGCATTGCTTGCGCCCTCGGTATTCAGGAAATTTAGCGGCAGACCGGGCCTGGGCCAATCCATGGCGACCAGACGGCCAGTGGATGAAAGGGTAATGTAAGCCGTTTGCAGATCGTTCCCGCCAAAACAGATATTGGTAGTGAGTGGGTCGGGCATCTCGATCAACTCAACCTGCTTGCCGTCTGCCGAGTGCACGGCAATGCCCCCCGTGATGATGGTGGCCACGCAGATATTCCCGCCACTATCCACCGCCAGGGAATCAAACAGGTGGTAATCCGGGAGCTGCGGCATCATGCTCCCACCAGCATTGGCCTGATACTGCTCCCGTTTGATCTCACCCGGTGCGGCGAGTTCGTAGGACCAAAGGCGCCCGGTTGGGGTTTCTGCCACGTACAGATTGTCCTCAAGCGGTGACAGACCGATTCCGTTAGGTGCTTCCAGTGGAAATATCATCTCGGTGATGGAATCGCCATCCGGTCGGGCATAGAAAACCCCGGTTCGATCGCGATCTCGCCGTCGGTTCTTTCCATGGTCGGTGAACCAGAACCCACCCGTCTTATCGAACACGATGTCGTTGGGGCCTTTGAGGGGAACCCCGTCGCAGTCCCGATAGAGCACTTCGACCTCACCAGTGTCGAGATCCACTCTTTCTATACGGCCACCACTGTAGTCATCGGGCTGCAGGCCGGGGAATATCAATCCATTGCGCCTGTGCCAGATAAATCCACCGTTATTGCATACATAGCACTTTCCGTCCGGCCCCATTGCGGCTCCGTTGGGACCACCCCCGAGTTCGGCAATGACGCTGATCGCGCCCGATGGTGATACGCGACTGAGTGTTCCCCTGGCGATCTCCACCAGGATGACGCTACCGTCCTCCATCGCGATGGGGCCTTCAGGGAATTCCAGTTGGCCGGTAACTTCACGTATTTCAGCCACAATCTCGATCCTCGCAAACTACCGATAATGGAAGCCTGTTATTTATTTTTGACTGCTACTGACGATACTGCGCAACTTCCTCAATAGGAGTGAATGGATTGACGTCAGCAATCGTTGCTGCCGACCCTCTGTAGATCGGCCAGCGCCTGCCTCGGGAACATCAGCCTGAAATTCCTTTAGCTTGTCTCGGTGAATGACAAATGTCCCTGCCAGAAAGTCGTGTAGACCTTTCTTATGCTGATTGAAAAGAAGTACAACCGCTTCGCTCCAGATCCAGATGTCCCACAAGTCGTCCAGCAGATCCCAGCTGGGTAGTTGCCGATGAAATGCATTGATCGCTGAGGACTGACTGGTTGCGGAGGATGAATTCAGAGACAGTCCCACCAGCAGTGTCGTCAGCATCAATACGGCCATTATCGAATCGACGCAATGCCGGCTGGCGGCACGGCGTAAACCGACAGTTGTGCCACTTTGGCTAATCACTTTGATTCCCACTGCCATCTTCCCCGGCGTCTGGCCCCAGATGGCTAAACAGGTAATGTTGTAGACAGGGAAAACCAACGGTAAAGGCAGCAGTACTAACAGGCTGTAGGGGGGAGGCAACAGAAAGCTCCACTTGAACCAGAAGCCTAATGGAACATAGACCAGCAGGACGTCCAACAACGTCGCGGCCAATCGATACCAGAAACCGGCGTAGATATCCTCTGTGCCAAATGTGAACTCCGGCACCGTGGCGGAGGGTTCTGCGGCTATCCCCTTCGTTCGGCTGTCTATCTCAGACTGAATCCACTCAAAGCGATGTGGATAAACTTCCCGATCTATGTGACCGGTAATATCCAACAGCGTCTCGAGAGAGTAGGACTTTAGAGCTTTCTGGTATTCCTTATCTTGCATCAGTCCGCCAGTGGGTCGCCCGGATTGGGTCGCCCGGATAGGGCTGTCAGCAATGCATCAAACTAATCCGATCTGACCTCTGCATATGCCCAATCCAACCAGGGCTGAAGGGCGTTTATGTCTGCAGTTTCAACCGTACTTCCTCCCCAGACTCGCAGGCCGGGAGGCGCATCTCGATAGCCGTTGATATCGTAGGCAACCCCTTCATCCTCCAGCAGGCTGACCATCTGTTTGGTAATGCTGGCTCGCTCATTCTGCTCGTGCTCCGTGAACCACGGGTCGACGATCTTCAAACAGATAGACGTACTGGAACGAATGGTTGCATCGGCGGCCAAAAAATCCACCCAGGGCGTCGCAGCTACCCACTGTTCCATGGAACCCAAGTTGTTCTGACTGCGCTGAATCAGCTCCTCCAGTCCCCCGATATCTTCGGCCCAGCGCAAACTGTCCAACTGATCTTGAACCGCCAGCATGGAGGGCGTATTGATGGTCGCCGCCTGGAAGATCGACTCGTTCAGTTTGCCTCCTTTGGTGATTCTGAATATCTTCGGCAGTGGCCAAGGCGGGGTATAGCTCTCCAGCCGTTCCACCGCTCGGGGTGAAAGGGCTAACATCCCATGTGCGGCTTCGCCGCCCAGAACCTTCTGCCAGGACCAGGTCGCTACATCCAGTTTGCTCCAGTCCACAGGCATGGCAAACAGGGCCGACGTTGCATCACACAAGGCCAATCCTGCCCGGTCAGATGCTATCCACTCCCCATCCGGTACCTTTACACCCGAGGTGGTCCCGTTCCACGTAAACACGACATCCCTGTTCCAATCGGCTGCACCGAGATCCGGCAAGTTGCCATAGTCGGCCTGGAACGTTCGAACATCCTCCAGTGCAAGCTGATTCTTCACATCGCTGAGCCAGCCCTCTCCGAAACTCTCCCACGCAAATATATCAACGCCTCTTGCACCCAGCAGCGACCACATAGCCATTTCAAATGCACCCGTGTCGGATGCGGGAACGATGCCCAGATGATACTCCGCAGGGATACCAAGAATCTTCCTGCTCAGGTCGATGACCTGTTGCAGACTTGCCTTGGGACCCTTGGCCCGATGTGATCGGCCGAGCCATTCGGTGGAGAGGCCATCGATCGACCATCCAGGTCTTTTCGATGTGGGGCCGGACGAAAAGTGAGGATTTTGAGGACGAACGTCAGGTTTCATTGCTTGCCTTAATGTCGTAGCTGAATAGTGCAATGTGAGGATTTCTGCATGGCCTGTCAAGTATGCAAGTCAAGTATCAAGTTAGTTTCAGTGACGGTATACTCTTCATGCAGGAAACAGCGAAAATGTCCGAAGACACAGATCAGTATTCGACTTGGGGATGCTTGATGGACAGCTTATCAACGTTCGAAAAACGCCGATCTGTATTCGACAGATTATTCTCGTCCGACACCTGATTCATGTCTGGTAAACCTCTGATTCGACTGGATCACATCAACCTTCCGGCTAACCGACCGGAGTGGTTGGCCGATTGGTATGCAGAACAATTCGGCTTCACTGCACACAAGGGATTTGTGTCAGGGCCGGGCACCCTGTTGGTGTTCGAACAGGGCGAACCTTCCGATTACAGGGGTAACGTCCACTTTGGCTTCCGCTGCGAATCACGCCAACAGGTGCAGGAGTGGGCAACCCGATTCAACGAAGTGCTGGAAGAGGAGCGGACCTACAGTGGATTCAAAACGAAAGATCCCGAAGGCAATGTCTTTGAAGTGTATTGGGAGAAATAGAACCTCCTTGTGCCGGAATTGAATCAGAAGCCCATCGATGAAACTGAATCGGGAATATCAGATTGCAGCCCTGATGGGCTGTTCGGCTTTCTTTACGCTGGCCGGATACGAATTCATCAGGCCTCCGGCGGATGTGTTGTTCAAGACCGCCTATGGCGCCGACAATCTCCCGATGGTGATGGCAGTGATGCCCGTCGTGGTATTTGCCGGGGTGGCCGTGTATGGTCGCATACTCTCCCTACTGGGCCCAAGACGGACACTGTTGGTCACCACGCTGGGCTCCGGTGCGGCCATTTTCCTCTGTTATCTTACCATCGTAGCGGGATCCAGGATAGCGACTGTGGTACTGTACCTCGTCAAGGAGTTTTACATCGTATTGCTGATCGAGCAATACTGGTCCTATATCAACAGTTCCATATCGCAGGACACTGCTAAAAAAGTCAATGGTCCCCTTACCGGAATATCCGGTCTCGGTGGTGCGTTGGGCGGGCTGCTGGCGGGTCGCATGGCGGAACCGCTTGGCGCCGAGACACTGCTGCTATTTGCCTCCTTGTTGGTGATTCCGGCAGCATTGATGTCGAACTTCACCTATCGGCTCCACGGTGAACCGGTAGTCCCGGCGAGAAAGTCCGAGGCGGATCATATGGGTCTGTTGCTGTTCCGGGAATCCAGAATCCTTCGCTACCTGCTGGCCATCGTACTTGCCACGCAAGTACTCTCTGCTGTCTTGTACCTGAAGTTTCAGGGACTTCTGTCGGACGAATTTGCCGGGCAAGTCGATCGGGAAGTCGCTTTCCAGGCGAATTTCAATGCCATGCTGAATTTCACCGCGGTAGCTCTGCAATTTGTGGGTGCCCCGTTGCTCCTAACGTATCTGCCCCTCAGATGGGTCCACATCTTGATGCCGACTATTCATCTCACCGCGATCATCGTGGCGATCATCGAACCGACGGTCTTCACCGTGGGTCTGGCGTTCTTCCTGTTCAAGGCATTCGACTATTCACTGTTTCGTGCTGCCAAGGAAATCCTCTATATTCCCCTGTCCTACGATATGCGCTATCGCGCCAAGGAGGTGATCGACGTGTTTGTGTACAGAACCGGCAAGGGTGCCACCTCGGTCGTCATTGCCGGGCTGCAACAACTCGGTGTAGCGATGGCCAACTACTATACCACGGTGGCCTTCATAGCTGCCGGACTATGGATGACGCTGATCTTTCCACTGACCAAAGATGCTCAACAGGGCTCGGAGAGTTTGGAGAGTAAGGTTGTCTGATACATCTGTCGACAAGGCATAAGGGAACGCAGTCTGTTTCATCAAGGCAGGTCAGGCTGAATAAATGGAATTTCGAATTGTTAACCATTTGGATGCCGTAGCATACCGGGAGATACATCTCGAAGCACTCCTTAACTCACCAGAATCATTTGGTGGCAATTACCGAAAGGAGAAAAAGAGACCGTTGACGCAGATCGAAATGGGTTTGCGTCCCGATCCCAACAATTTCATTCTAGGCGCATTCGCTGACGATGGCGATCTGGTGGGTGTGGTGGGATTTGGCAGGGAACGACACGTTGCCTTTGCCCAGCAAGGTGTGCTCTGGGGCATGTATGTCAAGCTGGCGTACAGAAGGCAGGGAGTGGGCAGATTCCTGGTAGAGGAGTTGCTCGAGATGATTCAATCTCTTGAGGGGGTAGAGCAGATCCGTCTGACGGTTCTTGAAAACAACCAGGCAGCCAAGCAGCTTTACGGGCAGTTCGGGTTCGTCTCCCAAGGCGTGGCCGAAAGAGCTTTCAAGTTGCAGAATAGATATTTCGATGAAGAGCAGATGATTCTGTATGTAAGCGGCAGCGACTAGGAGGTCGTCCGGCAACAGACTGAGGGCGGGATGGTGGGATTCGCTCTTCTGGGCCGCATCCGGATCGGCATCCCTGCCTCCGACAGTCCTGGCAATAACCCCTCCTTCCTGAGCACGAGCTGATGAACTCGTTAGAAAAGCTATGCTGCCAGAAGCTACTTCCTGTTGTGCACAATCTTCTGCTGTCCGCGAGCCATGCCCAGAATGTGATCGGCGAACTTGAGCAATCTTCTGTTGTGCGTGATATAGACACAGCTGATTCCAAGGCTGTGTAGATTGGCCATGATCCGCTCAGCCGACTGATCGTCGAGATGTGCCGTACCCTCATCCAAATAAAGCAGCTTGGGTTTCTGATAAAGAGCCCTGGCAAGGAGAATCCTCTGCTGCTGCCCATTGGATAAGGCGCATCCCATCTCGCCGATAGGAGTGTCATAGCCCATTGGCATTCGAATGATGTCATCGTGGATCTCAGTGAGTTGAGCAACCCGTTCAATTCGATCGAAGTCAGCGAACATATCGCTAAAGCAGATGTTATCTCTGATGGAACCGGACATCAGCACATCTTCCTGCAGGACCGCGCCTATGTTAGCTCGGTAGGATCGAATTCCGTATACGTCAAGCGGGATCTTGTCGATCATCAGGCCACCTTGTGTAGGTGTCAGAAGGCCCAGTAGGATTTTGATCACCGTTGTCTTGCCAATTCCCGAGGGGCCGTATATGGCCGTAAACTCACCTGGCTCGAACTGCAACGATAGCTCCTTAAATAGCAGCGGGTCCGATTCTGAATAACTGAAAGAAGCTCGATCAAGCTGAATGTAACCTTCCAGTGGGATGGTAAAACCAGCCGGTTCTTCCAGTCCCTTCTCTTTATCCGTTAGCCCGATATCCGCTATTCTTTCCAGGTGCAGATCGAGCATCAGAAACTGGATAAGCTGATTGATGACGGACGTGAGGGAACTGTTGAAGTGGAGTCGGTAGGAGATAAACGCGTACAGCATGCCAACTGTCATGGCACCATCGAGCACTTCCTGAGCACCGACAAATACCACCAATACGTTTTCCACCCCTGAAATCAGACCGTTGAGGATCTCGTGCCCGATTGTCAAACGGCCGATGCTGATATTCGCGTTGATGGCATCGGCAAACCGGCTCTGCCAAAGGCTCTGCCGGTCACCTTCCCGGCTGAATACCTTAATGCTTTGCAGGGCTCGCACGGATTCCATTAAGTTTGAATCCTGTCTGGCAGCAGTGACGATACTCTCCTGAGTACGGTGTCGAAAAGGTTGTAAGAGAACAGCTCTCAAAACTGCGAAGCTGGCAATGGAAACCAACACGATCGTGGAGAGCAGGGGTGAGTAGATTATGATCATCACCAGGGTGGTAATAGCCATCAGACCATCCAGTATGACCGTTAGGGCACTGCTGCTGATGAAGTCTTGAATTGGTTTCATCGATCCAAACCGTGATACCACATCACCCATATGCCTTTTCTGGAAGTAACCAACCGGCAGACGAATCAGATGACTAAACAGCGCAGTACCCATTGCATAATTGAGCTGACTGGCAATAAACAGATGGGCAGAACCGCGTAGGGCTTTAGTCATGACGGTAATAACGGTCAGACCGGCAAACCCCACGCCCAGTAACACCAGCAAGTCCCGGTCCTGTTTGATTAAGACCTCATCCACCACGAGCTGTAGATAGAATGGACTCGCCAGGGCAAAGCACTGTATCAGCAGGGAGAGAACTAACAGCTGCGTGAAGGCGGGCAGCATGCCCTTCATGCCGCTACAGAAGTCGAGCAGGTGCAGACGTTGAGTGGTATTGCCGCGTTGGAATTGAGTTGTCGGCGTTATTTCCAGCGCTATTCCCGTGAAGTGTTGGCCGATCTCTGCCAACCGGTAACGGCGGACACCCACGGCTGGATTGTGGACTACCACGTGACTGCGGCTAGCAGATCTCAGAGTGACGTAGTGATTGAAATCCCAGTGAAGAATGGCGGGCAGGCGCATCTTCCTGAGCTCGTTGGGATCAACGCGCAATGCTCTACAGCTGAGTCCAAGGTCAGCGCCACTGCGCATCAGATTTCTGAGTGACGCCCCAGCCAGGGACACGCCAAAGCGCTGACGCAAAGCATGCAGATCCGTCCTGAAGCCATGGTGGCTCGCCACCATGGCGAGACAGGCCAGACCACATTCGGACGCCTCTCCCTGCAGGATAACCGGCATGCTGGCCGTGCCGGAGAAATTCAGAAATTCACTGAGTCGCCTCATAACAACGCGCCGGATCAGGTTCTTCCTCTCAAGCTCAAAAGGGGCTCAAGCAGCCAGTGGAGGATGGAACGCTCTTCAAGGATGATGTCCGCTCTGAGTAACATGCCCGGCTGCAACGGCATCTCCTCGCCGAAGGCACGGATGGTTTGCTGGTTCAGTTTCAGGGTAGCGATATACACCGGTTCCTGAACCTGTATCGGACCGCTGATTTCCCCTGGTACCAGAATGGCTTGGGAAAGACTGTCGATCCTGCCTTTGTGCACGCCAAAACGCTGATAGGGGAACGCGTCATAGAGCAAACGCACCTCCTGCGATGGTCGTACAAATCCTCTTGCCCGAGTGGGAATTAGCAGGCTGCCTTCCAGTTCGCTGTCAGATGGCAAAATAACCAGCTGTGGCACGCTGGCAATCGCTACCTGACCTCTCTTGGCCTGCAGAGCGGTAACTGTGCCGGCGACTGGAGCGTTGATCCGATAGTTTCGGCGTCCCGTCAGTTCCGTCCGTTGCTGCTGCAGGGCCGATCGGCGTATCTGTAGCTCCACCAATATGTTCTGGTTTGTATCCGGCAGTTGTGCAATTTGAAATCGGATCTCCGTGAGCCGATTGCGTGTCTGCATGATGTGCCGCTCGGATGTCTTTATCTTTTGTTTCTCTTCGAGGTAACGGGATCGGTATTGCAGCCAGTCCAGTTCTGGAAGATGTCCTCGGTCGTGCAGTTTGGATACAGCCCTGTATTGGAGCAGAAACAGCTCAAAACGGTTGATCTGCAGTTTTTTGAATGCGTTGAGTTGCGTTACTTCGGCTGTCAGAGCGACAGTCAATGCTGCTAGTCGAGTCTGCTCGCGCTGCGCTGCGCCACCGCGTCGGGCGATCGCTGCATCAATCTCGCTGATCTGGCTGTCCAATTCAGTCAGCATGCCGGCGGCAATATCCTTACCATCCGTGCCGAGCTGTTCTACCAGCACGGTTAGCAGCGCTCCGCCTCTCGGCACCGATTGCCCCTCACGGACGTGAACAGCTTCGATGATGCCCGCTCGGGTCGCGTATATCTTGGCCATGCCCCGCCTGGGTGACAGGTATCCTGTCACGGTTTCTTTGCGGGCATAGTTCCCGCCGGCTAGAAAAGTGGTGACGACAATGAAGATGACGATCAATAGCAGGGTCAGCAGGTAGTTCCGGAGCGGCTGAATCAGCAGCACCCGGCCAAGGCTCAACTGTCTGCTGGCGAGTGCCTCAGGTCGGAACAGCTGTTGATTGTCACCCATCGGCAAGCATGGCAGGCAGCAAGTGCCAGTGATGCCATTGACCTGGAAATTGTCTGATCTGCCACTCTGCCTGAGTGACCAGATGTTGCGTAACCTGTTGCGCGGTGGCTTCCAGCGAGACGCTTCGAAGGGGAGGGGACCGATACACCGGGAAACTGTCGATTACGGGCGTACCATCGGTTGCATAGTGGAACATAATCGGCAGAATGTCCGCCTTTGCCAGTATCGCCAGTTCAGCAGGACCCCGCACCAATGCCATCTCGTGATCGAAAAAAGTGACTCGAGTGGTACTGCCCCATTGACTGGATAGATCGTAAAGGGCCACGACAATATTTCCGCGACGAAGCTGTCGTACAGCTTGGATCGCCACATTTCGGTGTCTGCGCAACACCGTTACCGTCACTCCGGCGTTGCTGAATTTTTGAAAGGCCCGTTCCTCCTGAATGGTCCAACTGCGGTTTCGAAGAATAAACACCTCGCGCCGGGATGATGCGGACAGACACAGATGCAGCAATCCGTGCAGATAATCTCCCATGTGTATCGATGCGATCAGCACCCCACGATCGCAGTTCTGAATGTATCTGACCACCTGGCTCTTGTGCGGGAAGAGGGAAGTGAGGGCGTTGCTGCGCACGCGACTATAGCTGCTGTCCGCCATGCTCTGCCAGCAACGTCGGGACAGCTGGCGATACAACATCCAATCTGCACTGATCTGCTTTGCCTGCGCCGGCGATTCCCCCATGATTTTCTGGATCAGCCGGGCGAGGTGCTCCGTATTCCTGCGAAAAAAGACTGCGTTAAGGGACCTGCAGCAACGGCGACCCGGTCGTGATGCAACAGCACCGCTGGCGAGATTCGCTAACAGCCCGGATAAGTGACTGGCGCGGGGTCGGTCTGAGGCGGTTGGCTTGAGCATCATCGGCACGAGCTGATCGAGGGTTGGATATCTGCAGGAGGCGGTGTGGCGTGGTACGTTCTGCCTGCTGACAGTAAAGGTACACCTTGCTCTGGATTGCGTTCCGGTCGTATAGGAGGGTTCCTTCTCCACTGTGGGACATCTCTGTAATCTACTTGAGTATTCATTTTTGCTTTGCAGAATTTCGCTATACGAAGCTGAGAACATGGGTATATTGCCTCTGCCTGGCCCCCTGGAACCGATGCCATATCAGTGCAACAGACGGATACGGTGCAGGTGGTTGCCCCGAACTGGCACCGGGTGCTATCTTCTTTATCGGAAGGAGATTCGGGCCGGATGACAAAGAGGAGCCGCGTGGCGATCCTGGTGGATGCCCTACCAGAGGCAAGGCGTTCTTGACATGGAAACATTGCCATGGATAGTGGGTCGTATCTAGGGGAAGCCAACATCGATCAGAGCTCGCAACCGGGTTTGGCGATCTGCAGGACAGGGCTGCCCTCGGCACAGCGTTAGCGGATTTGACTGAAACGGAGTTCCGTTGGTGATGCCAGTTTTCATACAAGCACGATACTAAGTTGAAATCCGGGAGAGTCAGGCGTGAGACCTTTTGTTCTACCATCAGCCATCGTGATGGCTGGCTTCGGCCTTGCGGCGATTCTAATCGCCACGGGCCCCACGATTGAACCGCGTGCACCCCAGTCGCTGGCACCACTGGTACGGGTGCTGGACGTCTCGCCAAAATCGGTCCAACTAAGTACATTGACCCATGGTACGGTGGTGCCGCGAACGGAAAGTGAACTTGTTCCTGAAGTATCCGGGCGAATTCTCGCCATGTCACCAGCCATGGTTTCCGGCGGATTCTTTTCTGAAGGTGACGTCCTTCTCCGTATCGATGCCCTCGATTATGAAGTGGCATTGGAACAAGCCAAGGCCGGGCTCACTCGGTCTCAGAGTGATCTGGCTAATGCCCGCACGGCCCATCAGAGACAGCTCGATCTGGCGGAGAAGCAATCCACCAGCGCAGCCCAGCGTGATGATGCGTTGAATCGGCTGCATATAGCGGAAGCCACCCTTCGAGAAGCCACGGCGAAATTATCCCGTGCCGAACGGGATCTCACTCGCACTCAGTTGATCGCCCCTTATGACGGTCGTGTGCGCAAGGAACGGGTTGACATCGGTCAGTTCGTCAATCGGGGCACCAGTGTGGCAACGATTTACTCGACTGATATTGCTGAAGTGAGGCTTCCGATACACGATGAGGAACTGGCTTATTTGGACTTGTCTCTGGTAACCCCTTATACCGATATCAGGCAACCGGTGAAGGTGACGCTGCGGGCCCGTTTTGCAGGGGCCAATCACGAGTGGCAAGGCGAAGTCGTTCGTACCGAAGGGGAATTGGATCCACGCACGCGCATGATTAATGTTATTGCACAGGTCGCGTCGCCTTACGCCCAGTCCAATGATCGCCCACCTCTTTCCGTTGGTCTGTTTGTCGAGGCGGAAATTCACGGCACGCAGGTAGATAACGTCGTCGTGTTGCCGCGCTCTGCGTTACGGGGTGAAAAGCGCGTCTTTGTCGTCGATAGCAGCAACCGATTGCAATTTCGTGATGTCGATGTGCTTAGAATCGTAGCCGACCAGGTCTATGTTCGAGGTGGGCTGAAGTCAGGCGAACTCGTTTGCATCTCATCGCTCGAGAATGCCCTTGATGGTATGTCGGTGCGCCTGCAGGTCGCCACCGCAACGTCACAGGTTGCCCGCAAATGAATGGACCGATCGCCTGGTTTGCGAAGAACCACGTCGCCGCTAACCTGCTCCTGCTTCTCATTGTATTGGCCGGGCTGGTGGCCGTCCCTGGAATGCCGCAAAAGTCGTTCCCCGACATCGACGTCAACGTGATTACCGTAACGGTGCCGTACCTCGGTGCCGCTCCCGAGGAAGTTGAGCAAGGTGTGTGCATTCGCATAGAAGAAGAACTGGAAGGGATTGAAGGCGTCAAACAGATCCGCTCGACGGCGAACGAGGGCCTTTGCTCTGTCCAGGTGGAATTATTTGATGACGCTGATGCATCACGGTCGTTGGATGACGTAAAGAACCGCATCGATGCCCTCGATACCTTTCCCGAAGAAACAGAAAAACCGATCATCACCCTGATTACCCGTCAACGTGCCGTGATGGATATTGCCATTACAGGACCAAGCGACGAGCGGACCCTTAAGTCCATTGGTCAGCAGGTACGGGATGACCTGGCAGCGTTACCTAACGTTACCCAGGTGGCCTTATCCAATACGCGCCCCTACGAGGTGTCAATCGAAGTATCGGAAGAATCATTGCGCCGCAACGGCTTGTCGTTCAGTCAGGTGGCACAGGCAGTTCGTGCCGAATCGTTGGATTTGCCCGGAGGCCCAATTAAAACAAACGCTGGTGAAATCTTGTTGCGCACCAAGGGTCAAGCCTACTGGGGAGAGGAATTCGAAAATCTGGTGGTCACCACCAGAGATGATGGTACGCGTCTTTACCTTAGAGATGTGGCAAAGGTAGTCGATGGCTTTAAAGATACCGATCAGCTACTGCGCTTCGATGGTAAACCAGCGGCCATCCTTCGCGTATCACGGGTTGGCCAACAGGATATTCTCGATATTACAGCCGCTGTTGCTGAGTATCTGGCAACTGCCGGGAACAGCTTGCCGGAGGGCGTTGATCTTGCGGTCTGGAATGACAATTCAAAACTATTGCGTGATCGGCTGGACACGCTGCTCAACAGCGCGCGCCAGGGATTCCTGATGGTTCTCATTCTACTGGCAGTGTTCCTGAGGCCGCGCCTGGCGTTTTGGGTTAGCGTTGGCGTTCCCGTTGCGTTTCTCGGCGCACTGTTTCTGTCCGCGTGGCTGGGTATGTCCATCGATGGCATCTCTCTATTTGGATTCATCCTGGTGCTTGGCGTCCTGGTGGACGACGCGATTGTCGTGGGTGAGAACGTGTATTCCATCCAGCAAGGGCCGCACACGTTGCTTGCGGGGGCCATCCAGGGTACCCAGCAGGTTTCGGTACCGGTGATATTCGGCGTGCTGACGACGGTCGCCGCATTTATGCCCTTCCTATTCGCTCCGGGTACAATGGGACAGATCTTCAGCGTCATCGCCATCGTGGTGGTGTGTTGTCTTGCCTTCTCGCTGATAGAGTCACAGTTAGTATTGCCGGCGCACCTTGGGCACCGCAATGTTGAATCCGCAGCAGCCGAGATGGGACTGTTGATGATCCCGATCGGAGGGATTATTCTCATCGAGTTGGCGTGGGATATTCGCAGCTATGCCGCCCTCTGCATCGCCACGACCTCCGCTCTTTTTGCCTTGCACCTGGCCGGTGGCGCAGAGCCGATTGCTGGGTGCATCATTAATTTGCAGTCACGTTTCGCGGGTCGCCTGGAACGTCTCATCAATACCACCTTCCGTGATCTGGTTAGACAGGCCATCACCTATCGCTACATTACAGTTTCGTTGGCGTCAGTGGCATTGCTTTCGAGCATTGGCATAGTGGCAAGCGGTCGGCTGCCGTTTTCCTTCTTCCCGCCGCTGGCTTCCGACCAGGTCATTGCACAATTGACGATGCCGCTTGGAACCCCCGCATCAGTCACCAATCAGGCGGTGCTGCATCTTGAGAAGACAGCACGACAAGTCGCGGCAAGATTGGCCGCAGACACCCCGGGTGCCCCACCAGTCACTCATATTCTCGCGGCGGTGGGCAATCATCCCAGTAGTTCATCCGGTGGCGGGCCCGGTCCAACCAGCGTGGCCGCATCGGGTGGCCATCTCGGTGAAGTGACCATGCAGCTGACACCGGGTCAGAGCAGGGATATTGAAACACGTGATGTGGGTAACATCTGGCGAGAAACATCCGGCCCCATTGCCGATGCCGTAGAACTGAAATTCAACACGTCATTATTTACCATCGGTAACGCGATCGATATACAACTTGAAGGCAACAATATTGACGATCTGCGAACCGTCGCCGCCAAGTTGCGTCAGAAGTTGGCCGAGTATCCAGGCGTCATTGATATTACCGATTCGTTTCGATCAGGTAAGCAGGAGTTGAAGCTTCGCATCCTGCCGTCCGGTGAAGCCTTGGGTCTCTCGTTAGGAAATTTGGCAAGGCAGGTTCGACAGGCATTCTACGGTGAGGAGGCACAGCGGATTCAACGTGGGCGTGACGATGTGCGGGTGATGGTCCGGTACACGGAAGAAGAGCGAAAGTCCCTTAGTTCCCTCAACAGCATGCGCATTCGTACCGCAGATGGCTCGGAAGTACCGTTCGTCACCGTCGCTGAAGCCGACTTGGGTCGTGGTTTTTCCTCTATCAAACGTTCGGACCGACGTCGTGTGGTGAATGTCATCGCCGACGTGGACCGCACCCAGACTACAGCAAATGAAGTCATCGCGAATCTTAGCGACGGTACCCTGCAGGAAATCATGCGTGAGTACCCGCGTATTGCCTACGGTCTCGAAGGCGAGCAACGGGAACAAGGGGAGGCAATGGCCAGCCTGGTTCCCATGGCGGTCTCGTTGGCCTTCGGTGTGCTCTTCGCCACGGTAGTGACCTTGCTGGTGGTACCTTCCGGCTATCTCATTCTGGAGGACCGGCGGACCAAGCGCATGGTCACTGCTACAACGGTTGAAGGCGAAGTTGCCGATCTCACAACCTAGTCGTCAGCAGCGGGCGAAGTTCCCGACACTGCTGATCGGAAAGGCCTCACCTCACATCGAGCAGGTAGAGAATCACACTCAACGTGATGATCGACGTGCCAGTGGAGATGACGATGGCAGCGGCAGCGGGCGCGACCAGGGCGTTATACCGCTGCGCGAACAGATACACGTTTACACCCACCGGAGCCCCTGCCAGCAGCACAGCTGTAGCCGTCCAGATGGCATCTAGCTGGAACAGATGATGCGCCATGATCCAGACGAGGAGGGGATGCAGCAGGTTTTTTAGAGCTGCCAAGCTGCACGCTTCGGACAGGCTGCCTTGGACGCGATACTGGCTAAGGGATGCACCTACCGAGAACACTGCACAAGGCAGTGCCGCCCCGCCGAGGGATTTCGCCAACGTATCGATGGGGGCAGGGATGGCAATCTGCAGCAGGTTGAAAAAGAGCCCCAGCAGCAGACCGATGATGATTGGGTTCCTAGCCAGCACCAGGGCTGTCTGCCAAGGTAGGTGGCGTAGCTGGCCACCAGCGCCTGCGGCAGATTCGATCACCGCGGTGGTGGCAACGAACATCACCGCAGCCTGAGTCGCAACGATCATAAAAAGGGGCAGGGATGCGCGGTCGCCAAAGGTCGTCAGTACGAGAGGGATGCCCAATAGAACCACGTTGGAGTAAGAACCTGCCATCCCGTAGATACCAACAGCCTGCGTTTCTTGATGGAACACCATCCTGCCCAGCAGCATGGCAAAGGCAAAGAGAAACAATCCACTGACGTAATAGGAAGCCAGAAACTGCCAGGGCATTTCCTGAGGGAGCGTTGTGGTGGCAATGGTGCGAAACAGCATCACCGGTATGGCAAAATTGAAGACGAAGCCGGACAGTCCTTTGATCCCGGCCTCCTCAAACCACCTCAGTCGGGCCGCCACATAACCCATGACAACCAGACCGAAGACCGGCGTGATGATGTCAACGAGGATTCCCATGCTGATCAAGGATATAGAAGAGCAAATACGAAGGATACTCGTACTTGGTGTGCACAGCGGAATTTCAGGTTGAGTCTATCGACTTCGAAAATAACGGTGGCGGCCGCGAACGGAAGACTCCAAGGAGCCGTGCTGGAGATCCCTCCACGTACATGGCCAATGCTATAATCGAACTCGAGCCCTGAATTCGGGTCGTGACTTAATGCACAGTTGGCTTCATCTCTGCGGGCGGCGTACGCTGATGGTTTGCCTGGTTTCCTGCACTGCATGTCAGGGCCAGAATGTCGCCGTCAAACCGGCTGCGTCCGGGCTGCTGCAGCATATCGAGATCAAAGGCAATCGCTCCTTCGCGAGCTACATCAACTGGGCAATTGAATTGCTTGAGGAAAAGGCACCGGATGATCTGGACTTTTTCCTGCGGCAGGGCGTCGCGCGGATCGAGCAGGCCCCGTCCAATTCCGGCATGTATTACGGCGAGTCACCGGCAATCCGTCTGACCGACACGACGACTTTTTATTCTCTTACCTGGTTGGCTGGGGTGCTGGTTCACAAAGCATGTCATCTGGCGCAGTTTCGTGAGATGCAGGCGGAACTCGACAACCCATTCTCTCGGAAGGTCAGAGATTTCAACAGTGCCATCACCGAGTTAGCCTGCATCCAACACCAGGTGGCAGTTGCGCGAATGATCGGCGCGCCGCAAAAGGAAATCAGGCAACTGCTCTCGGCGGATGGATCCCACGCCTATACCACACCGTCGGCACAGGATTGGTAGCTGCCGGGTGAGTTCGGCGAGACTATGCGCGACCAGTGACTAGTGGCATAATCCAGTAATCCAATTCGATCTGCCAGACGGCCTCATAGTGGTGGATTCACGTATCAGAAGGAGCGGTAAGATGGCATTCGACCCCAACAGTGTGCTCACGGTTCAACCCATACCGGGCCTCCCCGATGAAGTGAATCAGATTCGTCTCGACACTGCTGATATAGTCGCCAATAGAATCATCCCACTCGAGAACGCGTCATGGCGGGATGAAAGCACGCGCAAGGCGTATCAAAGCATCGTCGCTGAGGTAAAAGAGCGCAAGCTATGGGCTCCCCACCTGCCGGTCGAGTATGGCGGCAATGATCTGGGATTTCTGTCCCATGCCTATATGAATGAAATCCTCGCCTGGTGTGGCATGGCCGCACCCATGTTCGGAGTGGTTGCGCCAAATTCCGGCAACCAGAAGGTGCTGGTGAAATACGCGACTCCGGAACAGAAGAAGAAGTGGCTGGAACCATTGGTTCGCGGTGAAACCCAGTCCTGTTACTCCATGACCGAACCGGACAATGCCGGCTCCGATCCCCGCTCCATTAAAACCAGTGCGGTCAAGGATGGCGATCAGTGGGTGATCAACGGTCGAAAGTGGTTTACGTCCAATGGCATCAGAGCGGATTGGGCACTGGTGATGTGCCGTACCGAGGAAAGCGATGGAGCGGGAGGGGTGAACGAGAAGATGTCTCAGTTCATCGTGCCGACCGATACGCCGGGATTCGAGATAGTCCGCAGCGTACCCGTGTGGGGACGAGACGGCAGCCATTGTGAGATTATCTATAAGGACGTGCGGGTGCCGCTGGACAATATTATCGGCAGCGAGGGGCAGGGCCACGCTGCAGCACAGGAGAGATTGGGAGCAGGGCGTGTCTACCACTGCATGAACAGCATCGGCCACATGTGGCGAGCATTTGATCTGATGGTGAAGAGAGCGATCGAAAGGGATGTCTACCAGGGGAAACTGGAGGACAAACAGTTTATCCAGGGATTTATCGCCGATTCCTACATGGATATTCAGGCCTCCAGGCTCATGACCATCCACTGTGCGGATCTGATGGAAAGGGGTGTTGATGCCCGTACCGAAATATCGGCCATAAAGGTTTTCGTGCCGCAGGCATATCACAGAGTCGTGGACAGAGCTATTCAGGTCTTCGGTGCCAAGGGTGTCAGCAGCGATACGCCGCTGGCCGGAATGTGGCTGGGCGCACGCACACTGCGTATCGCCGATGGACCCGATGAAGTTCACAAGATCCTCATCGCCAAGAATGTCCTCGATCGCTATCACGATGGCCTGTCCTGGGATTTCGGCGTTTGCTAACAAATATATAAGGGGGTATGTATCATGAGTGCAGCGGTTAAGAAAGATGGAGTACTGGCTGGGCAAGTGGCAGTTGTCACCGGTGCCAGTCGTGGCATAGGCGAGGCGATCGCCATCCGTTATGCCATGGAGGGTGCCAAGGTAGTCGTTACAGCGCGCACGGTGGAAGATGGTGATCACGTACTGCCGGGTAGCATCAATTCCGTGGTGCAACGGATTCGCGATGCCGGCGGCGAAGCAAACGCCGTCAGGGCGGATCTGGCCCTTGGTGAGCACCGGGAAAACCTGATTAAGGAAACTGAAGAAATCTATGGACCGGTTGATATTCTGGTAAATAACGCGGCCGTCACCTATTTTGTACCCGTCAAGGATTTCAGAGAGAAACACTACAATCTGATGATGCAGGTACAGGTTTACGGACCGCTTCATCTTGCCCAGTTGGTGTTGCCGAATATGCGTGAGAAGAAGGCTGGCTGGATATTGAACATATCATCTCACGCTGCCCTGCATCCGCCGCAGGGAGCGCCAGGGGGCGGCGGCACGGTCTATGGCATGTGCAAGGCAGCACTGGAGCGCTTCACTACCGGCCTTGCGTCGGAAGTGTATGCCGACAATATCGGCGTCAACGTAATCTCCCCCGGCCTGGTGGCCACACCGGGCGTGGTGTACCACAAGCTGATCAGCGATGACACTCCCAAAGAGGCGGTGACTCCGGTAGAGCATATGGCAGAGGCCTGTTTGCGACTGGTCTACGGTGATCCGAGCAAGATGACTGCAAAGATCACCTACGCTAAAGACATGTTAGAAGAGTACAAACTGGAACCCGCTGATTTGATAGGGTGACAGAGCGCGTCTGACTCACGGCATCACCGCAGCTTGATTGTGGTAGGAAATAGGGGGACAGTTTACTTAATTCCCCGTGTGGAATTAAGTAAACTGTCCCCCTATTTCCGTTTTATTACCCTGTCGATTTCGGACATATCATAGGGCGTTAATTGATAGACGTAGTAATTGAGCCAGTTGGAAAACAGTAGATTACCGTGACACTTCCACGTCACGATGGGATCTCTACTGGGATCATCGTCGGGGAAATAGTTCTCCGGGATAGCCGGATTAATTCCTGCTTTGAGATCCCTTTCATATTCATCCTTAAGGCACAGCGGCTCATATTCTGAATGTCCGCTGATGAATAATTGCCGACCATCTCTCTTAACAACTATGTTGGGTCCGGCGATCTCTGATTCGGAAATGATCTCCAGTTCTTTGCAGCGACGAATGTCTTCACTGCGCACCTCACCATTGCGTGAATGGGGGCTATCGAATACATCGTCAAAACCTCTAACAATCGGCGACAGGGGATTGTTGAGGTAATGCGAGTAGACGCCGGAGATCTTCTTGTCACGCACAAACTTGGGAATACCATAGAGGTGATACAAGGCGGCGTGCACCGCCCAGCACAGATACATCACCGAGGTGACGTTGGTAACCGTCCAGTCCATGATCTCTTTCATATCTTCCCAGAAGCTCACTTCAGTGAATTCAAGCAAGCCGAGTGGCGCCCCGGTTATGATCATGCCGTCAAATTTGGATTCCTTGACATCCCGAAAATCCTTGTAGAATGTCTCCATGTGTTCGATTGGTGTGCTCTTCGACGGTTTGTCGTGAATGCGCATCAACTGGACATCAACCTGCAATGGTGTGTTGGACAACAGCCTTAACAGGTGGATCTCGGTTTCGATTTTCTTGGGCATCAAGTTCAAAAGCAGAATGCTCAGCGGTCGAATATCCTGATGCTTGGCCGAGCTATCCTGCATGATGAAGATATTTTCGTTCTGCAGAACTTCCACGGCAGGTAGATTATCGGGTATCTTGATCGGCATCTCATTCTCTACAAGAATTCGCCTGGACGACTCATTCCCATTTCCAAAAAAAACGGTTTCAAACAGTCCCAAAACAGGAACAAAAAAACCCACTCAGCTATCGCTAAAGCAGGTTTTACTCTTTAGCTGTATTTCTTAAGCGCCCGCAAGCTGATATCAAATCGGCGCCTTTTTAAAGAGAAGACTATTCTAAATTAGAGTACTGATTGGGTCAACACTACTGGAGATCACTACCGGAAGACGGCTGCCTCGACTAACGGTTTACCGAAGTTGTTAACGCTGCAACGATCATATAGGGCTCACCACCGATGTTGGGTGCTGCATTTGCGTGATTATTGACGGGTCAGATGTTCAATCGGGTTGGGTAGGATACAATAGCCAGACCCCATCAGCTCAGGAAATGTTATGAAACTGAACGCGTATATTGCAGGTGTCGGCATGACCCGATTCAGCAAACACCTGGATCGAGGGATGAAGTCTCTCGGTGCAGAGGCCATTGAGGGTGCATTGGTCGATGCCGGCATAGGTAAACAGGAGGTCCAAGCGGCCTGGATGGGTAACGCGGCTGCCGGCTTGATAACCGGTCAGGAGTGCATTCGTGGCCAGGTGATATTACGCGGTGCGGGCATCGGCATGATTCCCGTCGTGAATGTGGAGAACGCCTGTGCAAGTGCTTCAACGGCGCTCAACCAGGCTGCGGCCATGGTGACGGCAGGCCTTTACGATGTCGTGCTGGCCGTGGGCTGTGAAAAACTCTATCACGAGGATAAGCAACGCACGTTTGCTGCCTTCAGCGGTGCGGTTGATGTGGAAGGGTTGGTTGAAATCATGGCCAATCTCAAGAAGAGTGCTGAATCGAGCAGTTCGAAGACCGCCAGCTCCGGAGCCGGTAAGAACCGTTCCATGTTCATGGACATCTATGCGTCTGCCGCGAGAAGCCATATGAAAGCCTACGGTACAACGGTTGAGCACTTCGCCGGTGTTTCCGCCAAGAATTCACGCCACGGCAGTCTGAACGACCGGGCTCAGTTTCGCGACGCGATGACGGTTGAGGAGGTACTGGCTGCGCCCATGATAGCTGAACCCCTGACGCGACCCATGTGTTCACCCATCGGTGACGGCGCCGCGGCAGTCGTCATCGTCAGTGCCGGAAAAGCCAAACAGTTGGGGCTGACAAATCCGGTCAAGATTGCGAGTAGTGTATTGCATTCAGGTTGGGATCAGAGCGCTGCGGACGACTATGCCAATGTCGGAGTCATGTGTGCCCAGGAAGCGTATGAGGAGGCGGCAGTCGGACCAGAGGAGTTGAGCGTGGTGGAGTTGCACGATGCCTCTGCGCCCGCTGAAATAATGGCCTATGAATCCCTCGGGCTATGCGGCAAGGGGGAGGGTGGTAAGTTAATCGCCGATGGCGTCACCCAACTGGGGGGCAAGCTGCCGGTAAACACTTCCGGCGGTTTGCTGCGCAAGGGTCATCCAGTCGGTGCCACCGGTATCGCCCAGATCGTGGAGCTGGCGGAACAGCTGCAGGACCGAGCGGGAAAACGACAGGTAGACAGTGCCAAGGTGGCTCTGGCGCACAACGGTGGCGGCAGTCTCGGCACCGATGCGGCAGCCATGTGTGTAACCATCCTGACCCGCTAGGGCGGAAATAGAGGCACACCTGGAAGCATAGATAAACTGTTAGCTTGATAGTCCATAGGAGGACTGCTGAATGGCTGAGCGCAATAATCTCGTCGTTGCGGATTTCTTTCTGAGCAAAGCGGAATCCATGCCCGATCATCAGATCGTGATTTTTGAGAACGCCGGTGAGAGGGAAGACGAAACGCGCACCTATCAGCAGCTGTGGCTAAATGCCCAGCGTATTGCAGCAACGATGGTTGCGCGGGGTATGGCCTATGGTGATCGTTTCGCCATCCTGATCCGCAACCATCCGGAATTCATCGAAACCCTGATCGCCGCTTCCCTGACGGGCTGTGTCTTTGTGCCGATCGATCCGCGTGTCAAGGGACGCAAACTGGCCTACACTCTCAACAATTCCAACAGTAAAGGGGTGATGTGTGCGGACTACAGTGCAGCTGCGGTGCTTGCGATCAGAGATCAGGTCGCCGGTCTGGAGTGGATCTGGTTGATGGAAACAGGGGAGAGCGGGGCCGAAACCACGCTTGCCGATGTGCCTGGTGGCGAATCCATGGCATCCATCCTGGATGGTCCCCAGGTCAGCTTCGATAGTCGTCTTGAAGACCCCATGCACCCCGTGCAGATCATCTATACATCCGGCACGACTGGGGATCCTAAAGGGGTGATGATCGCCAATATGCGCCTTGGCGGCGGCACCATGGGAGGCCGTGCGTTGCGCTTTGAACCGGGGGATAAACCCTATACAGGACTGTCCCTCACCCATGGCAATGCCCAGTCCTTGACGTTCTTCCCGGCCATTGGCATGGACCTGCCCGTGGTAGTCAGCCGAAAATTCACCAAGTCGCGTCTGTGGGACATTACCCGTCAGTACGGTTGCACGGTATTCAATCTTCTGGGTGGCATGACGACTGCCATCTACAGTGAACCGCTCAAGGAGAACGATGCAGACAACCCGGTTCGTATGGTGTGTGCAGCGGGCATGCCAGCCAACATCTGGATCAAATTTGAGCAACGCTTCAATCTGAAGGTGCTGGAACTCTATGGTGCGGTGGATGGCTTCGGTCTTCTGGTTAATGCGCCCGGCGAGGGCCCGATTGGAAGCTTTGGCAGACCAGGACCTAACCTTGAAGTCAAGATCGTCGATGATGATGATAACGAGTGCCCCGCCGGCGAACGAGGGGAGTTGATCGGTCGCAGCAAGGGCTCGAAAGCGCGCATCGAATATTTTGGAAACAAGGAAGCGTCGCAGAAAAAAACCCGAGGCGGCTGGGTGCGTTCCGGTGATATCTGCCACATGGATGAAGATGGCTGGTTGTATTTTGACAATCGCAAGGGTGGCGGAATCCGTCACAACGGCGATTTTGTCAGTCCGGCCTTTGTCGAGCAGGTGATCGCTGAACACGATATGATCAACGATGTCTTTGTCTATGGCGTTCCTGCGGCATCGGGAGCACCTGGCGAGAAAGATGTGGTTGCCGCCATCGTACCCCGGCAAGCGGGTGAACTGGATACGGCCGCCATCTTCAATTACTGCCACAAGGAAATGGAAGCCAATTTTGTACCCAGCTATCTGCAGGTGGTGGCTGAAATCCCCAAGACAGCTTCAGAGAAACCCCAGGAGAGATTCTTACTGGAGGCGTTTTCCGTCGATGGGGAGGGAATCTACACCAGTTAGTACCCATCCGTATTTAAGGTCCGTGCTTCGGGTGTCCATCCGAATGCGGCCCACTCAAGTTATTGTTTTTACAGCAAACATTTCTACCCTGTCGCATTGATTTCGCCAAAAACACCTATTTCTGGATGGACACCAGTTAGTTCCTGTCCGGAAACTAAAGTTTCCGTTCCCCTGGGATAGGTCGTGGGTGTTCTTGTCCTACTATAGTAGTCTCAAGTGGGCATCAGTCGGTTCGATTATGTGACCTCGACCGTGAAAACAGCTGTTTCCGGACAAGAACCAGTTAGAACTGCCATGCTTCGCAGCCGCGTCAATCCACTTCGCGAATAGTCTCGGCTAACATCTCGAACAGCGTGGTAATCTCCTCTTCGGTGATAATGAGTGGTGGCGAGAAGACCATGGCGTCGCCGATATTGCGGACCCAGAAGCCCTTTTCATAGCACCGTTTCGCTATTTCAGTACCCCTCGCCATGGGTGCGTCCTGCCTAGGTGCCAATTCAATTGCACCGATCAATCCCATACAGCGTACATCGATCACGTTGACTTCATCACGCAGTTTCATGGCGGCATCGGTCCAATGCTCGTTCAACTGTAGCGCTCTTTCGAACAGCCGCTCATCTTCATAGATATCCAGAGTCGCCATTCCGGCCGCGCAGGCAAGAGGGTGTCCGGAATAGGTGTAGCCGTGAAACAATTCAACTCCGGCGGGGGACTGATTCATAAACAGGTCATAAATCTGGTCGCTGACGAACACAGCCCCCATGGGTACGGTTGCGTTGGTAATCCCCTTTGCCGTGGTGATTATGTCAGGCGTGACACCGAACCGCTCGGCGGCACAACTGGCCCCCAGTCTGCCGAAACCGGTAATCACTTCATCGAATATCAGCAGAATGCCGTGTTCAGTGCAGATCTCCCGCAACCTTTGCAGGTACCCTTGTGGTGGCAGGATTACCCCGCCCGCTCCCGCTACAGGTTCCACGATCACCGCCGCAATGGTTTCAGCGCCATGCAGTTGCACCAGTCCGGTAAGATCGTCTGCGAGGTGTGCGCCCCACTCAGGCAATCCCCTAGAGAAGGCGTTCTTGTCGATGTTCAAGGTGTGGGAGATATGATCAACTCCGGGCAGAAGCACGCCAAACTGACGACGATTGTTGACCAGGCCACCCACCGACACGCCACCAAAACCCATGCCGTGATACGCCTTCTCTCTCCCGACCAGCCGCTGCCTGCCGCCTGCACCATTTAGCTTGTGGTAGGCCAGTGCGATTTTCAGTGCTGTGTCCACCGCTTCCGAACCGGAATTGGTGAAAAAGACGTGGTTGAGGGCATCGGGAAAGTGCTTGACCAGACGGTTGGCGAAATTGAATGCGGCGGGATGCCCGGCACTGAAGCTGTGGGCAAAATCGAGTGATTCGAGCTGTTTGGCGATAGCCTGATTGATATACTCCCGGTAGTGACCCGCATTTACGCACCACAGTCCGGCCGTCGCATCCATGACCTCATTGCCGTTGGAGTCGGTGTAATACATCCCCCTGGCCTTGACGAAGAAGCGTGGCGACTGCTTGAAATTTCGGTTGGAAGAGAAGGGCATCCAGTAGGCATCCAGGGACTCCGGTATCAGGTTGTGGTCGATATTCGTCATAGTCGTATTTCCATCTGTTTAACGAGTTTTCTGCAGCCGAGCGAAGTACATTCGGCCATCTAACTAAAACAGCCGCAATAAATCCAATGGCCGATGTATCGTGCAGGAAGCTCCGGCCGTCACCAGCTCCCGTTCTGACCTGAATCCCCACAGTGCGCCTGCGGGATACATGCCGGCTGCCAACGCCGTCGCCATGTCCACCTCACTATCCCCCAGAAATATGATTTCGCGGGGAGCGAGTCTTAGATGGTCAGCCACCATCAGTGCACC
>JASMJM010000140.1 GCA_030749725.1 Pseudomonadales bacterium
AGGACAGAGTACGGACTGTAGATCATCCGCAGAATAGGAGCTTAACGCTCCACACTACGCCATCTTCGCCAGTATCGTCTCGATGCTGTCCACACCCTGGTGTTTGACGGTGAGGTCTTGCAGAGTCGGAAAAAACACGCCGCCGGCGAGGCCGTTGCGATTCTCCGGCGGCTCGCTTCCGCGCCCCTTCTTGGCATGAAAGTCGCGGCGCGTCTCTCGAGGACGCGTTGTCCCGGAATGCAAAGCCCTGTTAGCTGACTTAACAACGTCTTCTATACGATATTAGCAGTCATTCTATGAGAGACGAATCCGGACCTATACTGGGAGACCCGGACGCTGAGTATGTTGACAGTGCCTGACAGCGCGATATAGTGTCTCAATAACAGCTAATGAGTAGAGACACACCAGGCAGCGGCTGCCGGTGTCTCTCCTTGTAATAAAAACACTCAACTGTGGAGCGACCCCCATGTCAAAACTGCTTTCCTGTGCCATTCTGCTCGCCCTTCTTACAGTCACTGCCAGTTTCGCCAGAGCGGAGAAGGCAGCCAGCGTCAGCGATCTCGCCTGGATGACCGGTTCCTGGGCCGGGCCCGCAGGTCAGCAGACGCTTGAAGAAAACTGGATACAGCCAATCGGTGGCTCTATTGCCTCACTGGTCAGAATGACCGGTAACGGTAAGACCAGTATGGTCGAACTGATCGTCATCGAATAAGAAAACGACTCTCTGGTGCTGCGCATTCAGCAATGGAACCCCGGCTTTGCACCGCGAACCGAGGCGCCACAAGTCATGAAGCTCGATGTGATGGCGGAAAACCGGGTGGGATTCAGAGCAACCCAAGCGGGCGGCATGAAAACCTTGACCTACAGTCGCCCAAGCGCGGATACATTCAATATCGATATCGAGACGGATGCGGGTGCCAAGTTTCAAATCAACTTGAAGGCGCGGTAGTCGCAAGCGCACCACCTCTTGAAATTCTGAACCGGGCCATAATGACCGCTTTACGTGCTAAGCAGCTAATCGCTGTTTTGTTTCCAGAACGCATGAATACGGACTCAATAGACAGCAAATCGAGGAGATTGGATGATCAACGCCCGTCGCAATGGTGAACACAGAGCAGGCGAGGAAGTTCTGGTACTTCGCCATTACCAACTGACCAAGGGGTATCACCAGGCCTTCAAGGAGGCCAGCGAAAGGGGGGTGTGGCTCGTATACGAAAAGCTTGGCACGCGCATCGTCGCTGACTTCAAGGTCGTCTATCCCCAGGGCGGAGACCATGCGGACTATGACGAGAATTATCGATTGGCCCGTTATGCGAGCTATGAACACTGGGTAGAGACCCGACGACCGATGGGCATGATGGGCGACGGTCCTCTGCTCGACCTGTCCAGCGTCGGCGCGACCCGTCGTAATCAATATGTTCTGGATTCCGATGGCGCCTACTTTATGACGGGCAGCATGATCGAGGACATGCCCTACCATCTGCCCGGTCTGGACGAAGAATATGACGTTGCTACAGACGATTCAGGCGAAGGCAAGCCGGTTCGCTACGACATTCCCGTGCCGGGGCAAGAGATCGCCGAACTGTGCTGCTGGAAGATTAACAAAGGCGCGTTTGAGGAGTTTGATTCGCTGACACGAAACGGCGTGCTGCCGGTTAACAATAAAATGGGCCTGCGAAGCATCGGTATATGGCAACTGATCTATCCACAGCCTGCGATCGGCGAGGAGCATGACGACTATGATGAAGTCATGATGATCACGCGCTATGCCAGCTTTGAGCACTGGCAAGCCAGTCAGGATCCAGTGCGCATGATTGGTAACGGCCCGGATTTCAAGGTCATGCAAGAGGCCCTCGCGCAACGGCAATCCCTCGTCCAGGACAAGTGGCAACGATTTCTCCAAGGCGAGCTCTACCGCAGTCCGCCGACCTATATTCCTGCTTTGCGTGAGAACTACGAACAGGTCTGATTCCAGCACTCCAATCGACACTGGCTTGTCCGGTTACTGCGTGGTAATTTTGAAAGTGGAGATGGAACTGAGTGATTCTTTGGCTGGCTGAGAAGGGGTGATACAAAATGCAAACAGGAAATTTCACCGGGTTTCACGTCGAAGTTAGAGATCCCGGCATCGCCTGGATTCAATTCAACACGCCGGAACGATTGAACGGCCTGACACAAGCGATCAAACGGGATCTCACCGAGACCATCGTTCAAGCCCAGATGGATAACGGCGTGCGGGTACTGGTGTTCACGGGTGAAGGGCGGGCCTTCAGCGCCGGCGACGACATCTCGGGGCAGGGCAAAAATATCGCCGGCGATCCTCTGTTGCCACCCATCCCGCCCGGACATGATTCGGACATCGGCACCTACGAGGGATTGCGACACCTGTCACAAACGCTGAACACGGGCATTCGGTCCTGCGATAAGATTTCCGTCGCGGCCGTCAATGGTGTTGCGATCCAAACCGGCATGTCACTGGCGCTCGCCTGCGACTTCAGGATCGCTGCCCAAAGCTCGCGCATGGGCAGCGCCACCCTGCGATTCGGCCTACTACCCGACGAGGGGGGTCAATACCTGCTGGTACAGCTCATCGGGGTCGCCAAGACGTTGGATTTTCTCATCAACAAGCGTATCGCCAGTGCCGACGAGTGTCTGCAGCTTGGTCTTGTGCACGAGGTGGTCGCCGATGACGTGTTGGAAACGCGAACCATGGCGTTTGCCACGGAGCTGGCCAACGGACCCCAGGTGTCGATGCGTCTGCTCAAGCGCTCCGTGTATAACGCCTGGGATCTGAGCTGGGAGCAATCACTGGACGAGATCGCCGCCAAGACCGCGATTTCAGATCATCATCCCGACGCACGGGAAGGTGGTACAGCGTTCCGCGAGAAAAGAGCTCCTTCCTACAATAAGTGGCTGGAGGATTCCGCCAGTAAGGAACACCCGGGTCGGGTCCGGTTGCGCAATGTCCTGGATCAGCTTGAGGGTGAAGTTCGACGTCTGGGCTTGAGTGTCGATGAGGTACAGGCGCTCGGCCAAGACCTGATGAACAAGCTGCCTGAATAGGCCAGTCGATCTGATCCTGGGCCGGCATGTGTCGGCTGTTTGTGCTTCCAATGCGGCTATCCCCTGTGGCAAGATGCGCTCACTATGCAAAGGAGATTCCAAACGATGAAGGCCATGTTGAAAATTGGGGTAAGTTTCATGTTCGTGCTGTCGCTCTTGGGGTGCCAAACCACTGGCGGACCCAGTGACGAGACACTGTTGACGGAGTTGTTGAATTCAGTCAGGGACAGTCTGATGGCACAGGACATCGACGGGTTGGTAGCGCTTTATTCTGAGAACTATTCAGATTCCCAGGGCGCAAACAAAGCGGCCGTACGTGAGGGCCTGGCCGGGATCAAGGCATCCGGTTTTCTTGAAGGTCTGGAAATATCGCTTGAGAACGTTGAGCTTGTCGTCAATGACGATGGCACCGCAACCGCCACTCAGGTGCAGATCGCCGGTGGCGGCTTCTCCCTTACCCAGACCTACACCTTCGTCAAAGAGGAAGGTTCCTGGCTAGTATTGAGCGCCGAAACGCAAGGCTTCTGACAAGCCTGAACGGACACGGATGGTCTCAAGGGGGGCCATCCGGAGAGCGCTGAAACTCACTCAACTGCCTATGGTGGCAATCTCCCGCATTTCCTCCTGCGTCAGTTGCCACCCGGCAGCCGCAGCATTGGCCTTCACCTGTCCCGGGCTTGTTGCACCGGCAATTACGCTCGAAATATAGGGTAGGTTAGCCAGCCAGCTCATCGCCACATCCAGCAGCGAATGATCACGCTGTCGCGCGAATTGCGTGAGACTCTCGATGATATCGAAGTTGTGATCCGATATTTCAGCCGCGGCGCGATCACTCCACCACGCCAGCCTGGTACCATCGGGTGGCGACTCACCGCGACTATACTTACCCGTTAACATACCGCTCGCCAACGGGAAATAGGGTAGGATGCCGAGGCCGAATCGTTGACAGGCCGGCACCACTTCTCTCTCAATATTGCGGTGCAATAGACTGTATGGATTCTGCGCCGTGACGAACCTGTTGGCGCGCTTTGTGGTAGCAATCCAGTCGGCGTCCGCTATCTGCCAACCCGTGAAGTTACTACTGCCGATATAACGAACCTTGCCAGCGACGACCAGGTCATCCAAAGCAGCCAGTGTCTCCTCGATCGGCGTCGATGCATCGGACCAGTGCAGTTGGTATAGATCGATGTAATCGGTGCCAAGCCGTTTCAGACTCTCCTCAACGGCGTGATAGATATATCTTCTCGAAGCGCCACGCATGAGCTCACCTTTTCCCATGGGCATTCCGAACTTGGTAGCAATAACGACATCCTGGCGGGGTACGCCCTTGAGTGCACTGCCGAGATACTCTTCAGACGATCCTCGACCGTACATGTCAGCGGTATCGAAGAAATTGATATCCGCATCCAGCGCGGCAGCTACGATCTCTTTCGCCTTGGCCGCATCGCTGCGGCTACCAATATCACTACAGCCAAGACCTACGACGGAAACTCTGAGGCCGGTTTGGCCAAGATTCTTGTATTGCATGCGATGCCCACTGATGTCTCGCTCCGCGCTCCATGATAAACCATTTAAGGCAGCGTTGTTTCCTGGCTCAAATCCTAAGCGAGTTATGCTAGGCTGGACCTGCTGCGGATGGGGAGAACCCAAAATGGTCTATGAGGTATCCGAGGAAGAACTGGTATACGGTAGTGCCGGCGAGCTGGAACTGATGGGTCAGTGGTATCGTCCCAAGGTCCCTGACGGCGCCAGCATTCCGGTAATCATCGAGGTCCATGGGGGTGCCTGGTACTCAGGCGACCGATTCTCCGGGCGATATTACAATCAGGCATTGGCTGCTGCCGGTTGTGGTGTACTGGCAATCGATTTTCGCCATGGACCTGACTATCAACACCCCGCTGCCACCGCGGATATCGCTGCCAGCGTTCGATTTGTAAAACGCAATTCCGGCAGACTGGGTGTCGACCCCTCCGGCATCGCCCTGGCAGGCAGTTCCAGTGGCGGGCACCTCGCTCTTCTCGTTGGGCTCAATGGCGATGTTGCGCAGCACCGAACGACACGGGTAATGATCGGTGATTCTCTGGCGTCCGATGAAGAGACGAGCGCCGCCGTCGATTGTGTGGTGGCACTGTGGCCGGTAACCAATCCCCTGGCCAGATACCAATACGCTCACAGTTTCAAATCCAGCACGCCCCGTGATCGCGGCAATTGGATTCCGGAACGCCTGGCCGGCGGACACGATGCCTATTTTGGCAGTCAGCAAACGATGCACGCGGCATCCATTCAGCGGATGGTCTTCGAAGGGGACTTTCAACGCTTGCCGCCGGTATTGCTGGTGCAGCCGGAACTGGATCAGAACGTACCGGTTTTTATGAGCCGAACCCTGGCGGGCGCCTATGAATTGGCGGGGGGCAGCTTGCAGTTAAGCCTTTATCAGGCTGTGGGTCACGGTTTCGCTCACCGGCCGGGACCCGCGACGGATGCCTGCGTTGCCGAGATGCTGGAATTTATACGGGACCACGTAGCGTAACGGGAAAACTGGTGTATGAACGATGCCTGTAGGGGTTACCAACGAGTATAGTAGTGTGGACCTAGAAGACAATCATGCAGATGAGCCGCCGGCGGGCTATGATGGATTCTGTGACGTGGAAGTGAATGGAGAAACCTGCGGCAAGCCAGGCTACCTGCGGTCGGGGCCGGGACCCTACTCCTTTATCCACGATGAGCATCGAGACATTAGAACGTTCAACTTTGGCTACCTACTGTGGATAGCCATTTTACTCCCTGTTCTGGTGCTGGTCTGGTGGATACTCTTTTGAGGGCCTCGCCAACATCAAGCAAGAGGTGGTAGCGTCTCAGATCCGCACCTCATAATAGAAGTTAGAGGGATCATCGAAATCGTGTCTAATGCACTGACTGAAACCGCCCTCGCGAGTCATCTCTTCAACCACATCAGGATTAAAGCCCAGCGTGCCCAATCCCAGTCCATCCGCTGTCGACATTGCCGATGACATACAGGCTGTGATGGAAAAGCCGTACATCATGGCCAGAAAAGGATTTCTCATGTCTCTCTGAAAGTCACCATGGCTCCTGATGTCCTTTATCAGCCACACGCCATCGGGTTTAATCGCCCTGCGGATCGCTTCTATGACCGTGTCAGGGCGAGCCATATCATGCATACAGTCGAAGGTGATGATGAAGTCATAGGTGGGTGTGGTGGGCAATTGCTCTCCGCCGGCAACGTGGAATTCCAGATTTGATAATCCTCTATCTGTTATTTTTTCGTTGGCAATGTCAATGGCATGAGAAGAGGGATCGTAGCCGTGACACTGCGCACTGGGGTAGAGTTCTGCCAGTGTTGCGATGGCGAGACCTGCGCCACAACCGACATCCGCAATCGCCGAGCTGCCATTCAGTCTGTCTTCAAGACCGTCCAGCGCCGGCACGATCTTGGGAAGAGCGTATTTTGTCCAGGGGCCTAACATCCTTTCCGTGCCATGCGCTCCCGACGGACCCAGATCCTGATAGCTGAGACCCAATCCAGTCTTAAAGGAATCGGCGAGTTTGTCGATGATGGCCGGATCCGTCGGCTTGCCAAATGCACCCGTTGCGAACTCCAGACTGTCATCCTCAGCCATTACGCGACTGCCAATATCTGTCAGTTCGAAAAGTTCGCCATCGTGGTACTCGAGAATTCCAGCGGCAGCCTGATTCTTAAGCCACTCTAACAACCAGCGAGAGTGGTAGCCGGTCGTCTCGGCCAGATCTGGGGCAGACACTGCCCCGGCACCATCGAGGGATTGGTATAGCCCGAGCCGATCACCTAAGTGAATCATCATGGCGACCATCTCGCCCTGTTTGTAGCTCCAGATTTTGTAGCTGAAAGCTTTTAGAGCGTCTTCGTCCAGAGGTTTATTGGCCATCTTGTTAGATCCTCGATTTGGAAGTACAAATGTTTGTATCACGGTGAACTGAGCAGGTCAATTGCCACCAAGATTCAGTCTGGCACGGGATTGACCTTGCAGCAACAGGCGTTGCCAATCGGCTGGAAACGTGTTCTATTCACCCTTCCAGGGCATTCCAAGACCTTTGACGGCCCGGGTTCCTGGCTAGAGCGAGCTGGTTCGTTCACCAATAATCACAACAACGAAGGACCGTCCGCAAGGGAGCGCCCAATGGCCGAGAACTCTGCAACCGCGCCCAAGACGGGTGGCCTTTATCGACACTATGTGCTGGCCGTTCTGGTCATCGTGTATATCTTCAACTTCATCGATCGCAACATCCTTTCCATCCTCACGGAGGAAATAAAAGCCGACCTGAGTATCACCGATGCGCAGATGGGGTTTCTGTACGGTACCGTATTCGCGGTGTTTTACGCCGTCTTCGGCATTCCACTGGCCCGCTTTGCCGATGTCTGGGTGCGCCGCAGCCTGATTGCCGGTGGTCTCGTCGTCTGGAGCGCGATGACGGCGCTGTCCGGTCTGGCTCGTTCCTTTCCGGTGCTGGCGGCGTGTCGCATCGGGGTCGGCATCGGCGAGGCCAGCGCGTCTCCGGCAGCGTATTCATTGCTGTCAGATTACTATCCCCCTGAACGTCGTGCCACGGTTATCGCAATCTACTCTGCAGGTGTCTTCATCGGAGCAGGCATCGGCCTCTTTCTCGGCGGTTACATTCTGGATACCTGGAGCGCCTGGTATCCCAACCCGGCCGATGCGCCCTTTGGCCTGAAAGGCTGGCATGTGGCGTTTATGACGGTGGGTGGGCCGGGAATTCTGATGGCACTGTGGGTACGTACTTTGCGCGAACCGGTACGCGGTATCAGTGAGGGTCTTATTGCCGAGACCCATCCCGAGCCGATGCGGGTCCTTCGCGATGAGTTTGCTGCCGTCATACCGCCGTTCAATCTGATCGGCTTGATGGGTGATCGTAGGGCCATGGCGGTCAACGGCGTTGCTTTACTCGCCATTGTCATCGTCGCCTGGTTACTCATCCTTCTTACCGGCAGCGTTGCACAGTGGATCGCCCTCGGAATTGGCGTATACGTGTCTTTCACATGGGCACAGACGTTGCGGACCCGCGACCCAGTCACGTTCGGGTTGATCTTCAGATCCAAGGGGCTGATGTATACGCTGGTCGCGTTCCCCAGCATCGCCTTCGTCATGTATGGCATCGGCTTCTGGACGGCACCGCTCCTGATACGGCTGCATGGCGTCAGTGCTACGGAGGTGGGTCTGTACATAGGCCTCGCCTCTGCCGGTGGTGGCCTTATCGGTACCACGCTCGGGGGCATGCTGGCAGATTGGCTCAAGACCCGTGTAGCAGCCGGACGCATTCTGATCGGATACATCTGCATCATCACCATGACGCCTGCTGCGCTCTGGATGATCTACACGGACAGTCTCACTACGGCCTACGTCATGAGCTTCTTCTTCACCCTGTTTTCTTCAATGTGGGCGGGGGTGCCACCAAGCACTGCAAACGACCTCGTCCTGCCACGCATGCGGGCCATAGCTGGCGCGTATTACATTCTGGTCACCACCTTTGTCGGTCTGGCACTTGGCCCTTATGTCATGGGGCAGATGAGCGACCGGTTTATGGCGGCGGGCATGAGCGATGGCGAGGCGTTGCGATTGGCGATCGCGTTGTCGATGCTGATTTTCCTGGTCACGGTCTTCTGCCTGATCATGGCGCGCCGTTATCTGCCGCAGGATGAGGAGACGCGGCTTGAGCGGGCGCGGGCGCTGGGTGAAGTGGTTGGTGATTCCAATGGATCGACGGAGTCGTTAGTTCCTTCCGGACAACAGTCCTGAGAAACGACTTCCAGTATCACCGACAATCTGGCAGATGTGTTTGTAACTAATCCTAACCAGCCCTCAATGCACTCACTGTTAGAAACACTTCCTTACGGCCAGTATTCTGAGTCCAACTGAATCTGAATGCCTGTAATGTCGGTAAGCTGATTGACCATCTGAATGAGTTGGGCTTGCCAGGACTCATCATAACCCCTCTCTTTCAGGAGCTCCTGATAACGAGGATGCTGCGCCACTTCCGCAACAACTGACTGAGGACACCACCAGCTCAACCGCAGCCGTGAGCCGGCCACCCCGTAAGTCGTCTCATCTGGCGCCTGCTCCAGAAGGTCGAGGCCCTTGTCTATATCTCCCAGCATGAATCGGCCATAGGTTCTGTACAGGTTGTCGAAGTTCCTTCTGCTATCCAGCCAATCGAAGTACTCTCTGGCAGCATCGAGGTCGCCCCGCCAGAATAGAGAGTAAAACTGCGGAAAATTCTTGCGCCAAACACTGTTGATGATCTTCAGATCCTCTTCAGCCTTTGAGTATTGGCCCGTGCGGACTAACAGAAGCGCCCGATCTCCTTGCACAATGGGATCATCGGGCTGGAGTTCCAGCAATCTGGACCATTTGCCGATTGCCTCCTCGTAACGTCCCGCTGCCCCTAGCGGGTACATGAACTTGCGGTCCATCTGAATGGTCTCGCCCAGCGAGTAGTCACTGGCGGCCAGGTACAATTCGTTAAACTGCAAAACAGCCTGGAACAATCCGACTCGACTCAGTCGGTCCCCGAGTTGGATGTACTCAAAGAATCGCCACGCAGGATCGGGATCGCGTATCTTCTCGCATGCCTCCTCGGCAAGCTGTCTTTCATTCGGCATCAGCTCCGGATTGATCATGCGTTTGATCTCCGGCCAGGGGTAGATCCTGTGCATGTATCCGGCCGCTTCCGCTCGAGCAAATGCCTCCTGAGTTTTCTCCGCGAGTTCCTCTTCGCCAAATGCCAGATTCAGGTATTGGTAAGACCAGCCCAGTTGCCCAAGGGCACTGGCAAAACCAGGATCCAGTTCGCAGGCAGTTTCAAAGTGCTTTGCCGCGTGGTTGAGGTCTCGGCGCGATAGCTTCCGGTATTCATGCATGTCCAATAGGTAGCTGTCGTAAGCGTGGATGTTTGTTGTACCTACATCAATCACCGTCGCCAAGTCTCTTGGTCCCAATTCGACTTTCAGCGCATCGATCACCTTTTTTGCCACGTCATCCTGAAGCTCGAATATATCGTCCACGGTTCCATCAAATCGTTCCGACCATATGCTTCGACCACTGCTGACTTCCTGGAGTTGAACACTGATCCGCACTCGATTGCCCGACTTTTGCACGCTACCGCTTAGAATCGTTTGCACCGCCAGCTTTTCACCCATGGCTTTAATATCGGCATCATGATTCTTGAACGCAAACGCCGTGATCCTTCCGGCTACCTTGAGACCCTCTATCCTCGTCAGGCCATTGATCAACTCTTCGGATATACCATCACAGAGATACTCATTGTCGGGATCATTGCTCCTGTTTTCCAAGGGCAGCACGGCGATGGATTTTTCGTCAGAGGCGGGTTCGGCAACAGATCGATTGGCTGGTAGTGGTATCGGTTCAACGACGCTTGGCAACAGCGACCTCAATCTGTCGAACAGTTTATTCTGATAGTCCTGATTCGAATGATCGTTACGGATAATCGCCTGCATATCGCTCAGGCTGAGTTCGAGACCAGCAGGCAAGTTGGTGTTTTCCAGATGAACCGCCAGGATCTTCCGCTCTCTCGACAGACAGAAGTTCACCTCCTTTAGGCAATTCGAGGAGGTCACTGCTCGAGGCGTGACGTAGTAGAGGAATACCGTGCACTGAGTCAGCGCAAGTGCCACCTCATCCCGCCAGGTGGACCCCGGACTGATGCCTTCGTCGTACCAGACTTCGAATCCTTGCTCTTTAAGGCGCATAATCTCGGGATAAACCAGCTCTGCATCTTCGTGGGCATAGCTCACAAAAATGTAAGGCTGTTCACCTTTATATGCCGGAAATGGCCTCTCCATACCGAATCCCCAGATACGAGCGGTCAATAGTACTCAGGCGCCACGTGAAAGGCAAAAGGCAAGGGTCCAGGAGTGCAGAACATCAAGATCACATCCAGGATCTATCGGTCGACTCTGTCTGATACAAACAGTAGTTGATCACCTGGCGTGCAACCTGCCCGTTGATGAAGGGCATCTGCGCAGCACGAGAGGCAACTTTCAAGCCGATGCTGGCGAGGTCATGACGTTTCATCAGCAGCGATTGCGTGTACCAAACGATCTGCAGCTTGTGGGCCGGGATCACAATATAGTCGATGCCGATGAACCCCAGACGAATAACTGCCAGGTCACCATCGATCGCGATTCCCTTGCGCTTCCATTGCACAAACAGCTTCACCAGGTGCAGGCACCAGACGGGTGGTAGAAGGACCAATACCCACCAACCTTGATCGAAAAACGTGGAGGCAAGGGAGGTCCCGACTGCAAGATAGACAAAACTCCAGATGGCAGCTTTCTTGAAGAAGTATCGCTTGCTGCTGGTAGTGAACTGAAGCGCCTCGAAGTCCACGAGAGGCAGCACGGTGCGACTCAATTGCAGGGCCTGGGGCTCGGTGATGGTTGGCACCAGCAACTTCTTGTCGGTGGCCCCTTGTCGAAGTCGGCCAGTGCGACTAGCACCGTGGGATATCTGTTCGAAAATCAAGTTTACCCGGCCAAGGACCCGATCCAGCCAATCCTGGCGAAAGTAGATATTCTGTATGCGGGACTTTTGCATGTGTATCTCGTGCTTGGTAAATAAGCCCCGCCGTACCGTAAACGACTTGCTCGTGCCGTGCAGCGTAAAATCGTAATACGAGAAGATCGCCCCAAGCACTGACAGCGCAGCGACGATAATGACGCTCAAAATCAACGACGACAGAAACAGCAGAATCAGTCCTCCAGTGGTCTGGTGTTCGACGATCTCCCTTACGTCGAATCCCCAGCTGGTGAATAAGGCGAACACCACGTCGTTGAACTGACCAAAGACAGCGGCGAAGCCACCGAGGATAATCCAGGCTCGATTGTTCGTCAGGCCAGCCAAGACCAGGTCAGGCAAGCTCCGGGTTATCAGCAGTTCGCCCTGATCGTCGGACGCCATGGGTGCGATGCTATACTCATCCGCATCTGCCGTGAGTTGATCAGCGAAAGCAGCCTTACGAGCCAGGATCTCACGACGAATCGCTTGTGCTGCCTCGGCTTCAAGGGCGGAAAGATAGACCTCTTCCCCGGAGGACCCGGCACCGTCAATCTTCACGGTTACCAGCCCTAGGGGGCGAAAATAGAACGGATGTTCGAAAGTCACGTTCTGGATCCGGATAAACGCCAAATCAAGCTGTTTCTTGAAGACCACTCCTTCTCGCACCAACACACTATCGTCAGTGATCCGATAGGAGAAGAAGAGAAACGTGAGTACTGCATGCAGGACGATCATTGAGACTAATCCCAGCACCACAAACCCGATCATGAGCATGCTATCCAACTGCAACAGGCCGATTACCAGCGGAATCAGAGCAACGAGGTTATTGACAAGCTTCGTTAACGTCCGCGCGATGTTATGCAGTACTGACCAGCCAGATAGCCTGATCCAATCTGGCGACACCGGAGCCACGAAGTCGAGGCTCACGCGGAATCCTTGTAGCTTAGGACAAACTCGCGCAGTTGCTCGGCGTCGGCGAGCAGCAATCCCGGAATCGTAAAGCTGGCAGCGCCACTCCCGGCGCTGAACAGCCTGACGTGGGCGATCCCGAAGCGCTTGTCGATTGGTCCCCGCGCCACTTCAACATGCTGCACTCTCCGCAGGGGCTGAATCGTCTGAGACTTCCAGAACAACCCGGATTCGAATGCCAGGTCGTGCTTTCTTACGGCATACCGTTTGGCCCGGGCGGCATACCAGCTGAATACGGTGCTCAATGCCACCAGCACCAGTGCGAGACATATCGCGACTGCCTGCAGGACAGTCGGCAGATCCGGAAATTTCAACCGCGCCGCAGCCAGGAGTCCCAACATTAACAGCGTGTCGATGACAAAGACAACTGTCGCATTGACTCGGGCATATGCTGGGGCGAGGTCGTTGTAGGAGATATCCTCGAATGATGGCAGATCGCTGATCTGTATTTCGGGATTGGTAAAGGACATCTGTTCCTCCAGACTAGGGTTCTATCTCCACACGACTATGTATGTGTCCGTGTGTGCATCTGATTGCTATAACCTGAATTCACTTCTTTAACCGTTTCGACATCAAGATATCAGGCTTACTCCACCTACTAGCATCTGAAACAGAATGTGCCGGTTCGCTCGCCGACGCCAGAAGAGATCATCAACTTGCGGATGCCGGATGATTCAACGCCAGAGCTGACGACGTCGGCAAACGCTACATGTGAATCCGTATATATTCCGTCAAAGACAGGACGTATCGAATAGGTCCTCGCCGGTTCACGTACATAGTCCTGATCGACAAACGCATCACCGGATGGCCGTCCCGACGCATCGTACATAGTTGGCTCATACACCAACCCCTCCGGCATAATCTTTCCGTTGCCATGTCTGAAGTACCATATACCTTCGAAGTTCTTGTGAATGGTAAATCCCTCTTCGTGCAATAGTGATGATGCCTGGTACAGAGCATGAGCGTATTCGCAAGGCTGGTTTCTCCCCCATCGACCCAGTGCATCACGTGATGCGCATCAAGCCACTTTTCATGAGTGCAGCCTGGGTAGCGGCAACACTTGTCACGGCTCAACAGCGCTCGTTTCAGTTGAGGGTAAACTACTCTGTGTTTCCTCCCCACATTCAGTGGGTCACCACGTTCATCTTCGGTCACAGTAACCAGGCTACTGTCGCAGCTTAGGCGGCGTACGGATTCTATTGGCAGATCACTCTTGCCACCTTGATCTCGCAAAGCCGATTCATCAACGTGGACCACCACCTGGTAGTGATCAGCAGATGAAGTGGTCTTTTCACTTCCGCCCGCAACATAGCTCTGCGCCATCGCAACCAGTGCATCTGCCTGTCGTGCGAACAAAGAATCCTCATTTTCTGAATCGCCACTCTCTTGCTGATCAGTGGTCGCGATCTCAATGGCCTTCATAACAAGGTCTGCCGCTTCCCTCGTCAACTCGGCACTGATGATCGCACTGCATCTGCATGATTGTAACAGCTTAAATAGCGTGATCTGTGAATACGATTTACATCATCCGTAGATATCCTGTGCTTCGCATTTCGAAGGCTACGACTATATGCTTCCACCTGCGAGGCGGTGGCAGGTATAGCGTATTCCAACAGTTCTTCTTCATTGTATGGATCAGCGACACGCGTCAGTGCACGTGCTTTGGAGTAGGAAAGCTTCCCTTCAGCAAAGGCGCTGGATGTTTTGGGCAGATCGAACAGTGCCGTCGCAACGCGTACCTTCTCGCGGGCGGTTCCAGGCGCAATTCCACACTTCATGTTGAGCCACTCAGCACAGTTGTTGAAGAGATACGCCTTCCACCCTTGGCGAATATCGAATTCGAGCACCAGCACGAGGAACTCATACTCGCTGGCGTTGATCCGCCGCGAAAGGGAGATCATTTCAAGTCACAAAAGGATAAATCGATGCAAAGCTCTCTTACGTTCTTCTCTTCGCCATAGTCAAGACACGCCCTGATGGCGTCGGCGATGGATTGCAGTACCACGTCCAGCTCCGGTCCTTTACTGAGATGCGTGTTGTCTGTTGACATCGTATGGATACGTCTTTTGATTCAATGCTTTAGCTGGTATTCTTCTCGTATATTCTAGATCTGCGAGGACCGCACCGGGGGCAAATGACTAGCCCCGTTGGGGGAGCCTTTGGATCTGATTGTAATAGAATGGCCCAACGTCCCACATCGACCTGCAAATGGCACGATAGGAATTTCAATACCGACTACTGATTGCGTCACTCCACAAGAATGGCTCCATCACGCTATCGGGCGTACATCAGCTACAGCCACAAAGATGAAAATGGGCAAAGTGGCTGCACGCCGGCATCGAAACATACCGTTTTCAAAAACAGCTGGTTGGGACAACGGTTCCCGATAGCGTCATACCCAGACGCTGACACTATGTAATTTCTCTCGGTGCGCGTATGTATACCCTCTTTTCTTCGCGACTGTCAGCTACGATCCGATGGCAATGTTTGCCCATTGACCGCGCAGTGATAAACGGGCTGATAAAGGGGTTGCGGCCAGCAGCAGTAGGATGTTATGGTTGGCGATTGCCAGCTAATCAGAATAACAATCTCTGCAGAATAACCCATGAGCGTTGCCAGTCCCGACCCGTACACGATGCCGGAAGGTGGTACGCGTGAAGCCCCTACCAGTTTCACAGGTCGACTGAAGTACCTTGGACCCAGCATCATCATCTCCGGTTCGATCGTGGGGTCCGGTGAGATAATACTGACATCAAGCCTCGGCGCTGCCGCCGGATTCGTGTTGCTGTGGTGGGTCCTGGTCTCTTGCTGGATCAAGTCATTGGTGCAGGCGGAATTAAGCCGTTACATCATCGTGTCCGGAGACACCTATCTTCGTGCTCTCAATCGCCTACCTGGAAAAATACCCGGTCCAAACGGTCCCGTGGCCTGGCCTATATGGGTGGGATTGATCGCATTCATACCGGGCATCATGGGTCTGAGCGGCATCCTGGGCGGCGCCGGTCAGTCCTTGACCCTGCTTATTCCACAGATGCCTTCAACCTGGTCCACTGCATTGGTAGCAATTGCCACGGCGGGAATTCTCGCCGCCGGGTCCTACCCCACTCTCGAGAAGATTCTACTGGGATTAGTGGTCGGTTTCACCGCATGTACACTGGTGTGTGCGACGATGATGCAGTTCACCGAATTCTCCATGTCCAGCGCCGACATCGCCAGCGGCCTGACGTTTGAATTCCCCTTGGAGTACCTGGTGCTGGCACTGGCGGTCTACGGATATACCGGCGTCAATTCCGGGGAAACATCTGCCTATACCTATTGGTGTATCGAAAAAGGATATCCGGGCTATATCGGGCATGATCGCGAACATCCGGCTTGGCAACGAAGGGCAGAAGGGTGGATCAAAGTTTTGCATCTCGACGTGTGGGCTACACTGCTTATCCTGACCTGCGCCACGATTCCATTTTATCTGCTTGGTGCCGGCGTCCTTAACGCCATGGGCGAACAACCCGACGGTTTGGAGACTATATCGGTTCTATCCAATATGTTTACCGCCACCCTTGGTGGCTGGTCGCTATGGGTCTTCGGCGTGGGCGCGTTTTTCATTCTGTTCTCGACAACCCTGTCCGGGGTAGGTGGTGGCGGGCGTTTTATACCCGACTACCTGATTGAACTGGGGTTCTTCCCGAGAAGCAACCTGGCAACTCGAAAGGCCTGGACGCGCGGTTACGTCATCTGTGCGCCCCTCTTTGGCCTTCTATGCTATGTGGCCATACCCAATCCGGTATTTCTCGTGACCATCGGGGCTGTGACGGCCGCGCTGATGTTGCCGATCCAGAGCGGGGCAACCCTGTGGCTACAAGCCAGGCATCTGGATCCCAGAATTCAGCCTCGTAAAATAGTCAAGATCTTGATTGCGGCTATCTTCTGTTTCCAACTGGTTATGGCCAGTCTGGTACTTAGATTCGTCGTGTTCTAACCAGTTGTATCAGGCGCGCTGGTAGCTGCCCACCAGCCGGTTCATGCCTATGACATTGGGCTCTATCCGCTCCAGCAACTGCCCCATCGTCAGCCCGCCTTCCAATGTCAGCTCTTCATTCAGAGCCAACACCCAGAAGTAATATTGATGCTTGCCGTGACCGTTGGGGGGCATGGGTCCACCATAACCCTGTTTACCGAAGTCATTGCTTCCCTTAGTGTGTTCGTCAGCCCCCTCAGCCAAGCTGGTTGCTGAACCAGCTATGTTATAGAGCACCCAGTGGACAAATCCATATGTGCCCTGCTTGGTGATGAGCGGTGCATCCGGATCATGACAGATAACAGCATAAGAACTTGCCCCGTCGGGAGCATTGCTCCATGCCAACTGCGGCGAAACATCCTCACCTTCCCCTGTGTGCTTAGCTGGAATGGCGCCGCCCTGATCGAATGCACTGCTGGTCAACTGCATGTCGGATAATGCAAATCCCATATCGTTCTCCTTAGCTCAATGGATACGTTAACGTTGGCCATGATAACGCGTATTGTAGCCCGCTCAAAACGGGTTCTTGCGCGTGATCTTGAAAACGAATGCTTCTTCACAAGGCTTTTCGCCGGGTGGATCTATCTCCAGTCCCTCTTCGGTGACCGACCAATTCAGTTCTGCATCCACACCCAGCATCCTGACGGACTCAATTTCACCGGGATACAGTTTTTTCATGGAGCGGATCGTCACCCGCTTGCCAGGCCAACCGAGGCATGTGGCATAGAGCAGATTACCTCTGCAGGTGAAGCGGAAATCCTCATCAGTGTATTCGACCTCCCGCTGCTCACTGAACATGCCGCTGGTTTCCATCTTCGTCGGCCCCTCCCCGTAGGATAGCCAGGGCTCGGCGGCGAAAATCGCTTCCCCGTTAACCTGCAGCCACTTGCCGATGCCGGTGAGACACTTCTTGGCTCCTTCCGGGATGGTACCGTCCAGCTTCGGTCCAACATTGAGGAGCAGATAACCATTCTTGCTCACGTTGTCGATCAGATTGTGGACCAGCGTGCTGACCTTCTTGAAGGCTGCGTCCGGTACATACGACCAGGCGCCCTGATCATCGACCGAAGTATCCGTGATCCAGTCATAGTAGGTCAGATTGTCCATGCGGCCGAGTTCATAATCGATAATGGCCGAGCCGGTGCCGAGGTCGTGACCTTTATAGGTGACCGCCAGCTCTCGGCCCCACTCAGTTTCCTTGTTGTAGTAATGGGCCAGCAGTTCCTTGCGGTACTCCTCCAGCACGAAGTTTATGCCGAAGTCGAACCAGATCAGATCGGGTCGGTAGTTTTCGATCAACTCGTGGCTCTTACTGCGCCAGAAATTCAGAAATGCCTCGGTCGGTCGGTCCTGCCAGTACCACTCCCGCATTCGTTCCGGTGGGATGGATCCCTTCTGCAGTCCATCGAGATTGTGCATCGGCCCATACAGCCCCGCGAATTCAGGATTGGACACGTCGCAGTCCGAGCGCCAGTGGGGATAGAACCACCACTGCTCGGCATGATGCAGGGCGATCATAAAGCGCATCCCCTCAGCACGGATGGCTTTTTCCAACTCACCCACTATGTCCCTCTTCGGCCCCATTCTGGCGGCATTCCACTCGTTAACCTGGCTGTCCCACATGGAAAAACCATCGTGGTGCTCTGCTACCGGTCCGGCAAAGGCGGCACCGGATGACTTGAATAATTCGGCCCACTCTGCCGCGTCGAATTTCTCGGCCGTGAACATGGGAATAAAGTCTTTGTAGCCGAATTCCGACGCCGGCCCATAGGTCTTTTCGTGATGCTGGTATTGTGAGTTCCCAGGCCGGTACATGTTGTGCGCATACCAGGTGCCGTTGGGGCCACAGGCCGGGACGGAGTAGACACCCCAGTGGGTATAGATGCCGAACTTTGACTCACGTAACCAGGCCGGGGTTGTATGGTTTCGCAGCGATGACCAAGTCGGTTCATATGTTTCAGGCATTTTTTGTCACTCCCAGTGAGATCGGATTTCCAGCACTCAGCAATGAGTCTCCGTAAGAATAAATGATCTCTGCTGCGTTTGTAACATGTGTCGTGCAGATTCAGTCTCTGGGATATCGGCTGGCTGTTGGCGCAAGTCTGTCTTGCCGCTGTTGGGCGACCGTTGGCTTGGGAGGAATTCTTTTGGCGTAGCAGGTGGCTGGTGACGCGAAGCGAATCCTTAGCGTCGCTGCCTCATTTGACCGTCCAGGTGTTGCCACTTTGCAGTAGCTTATTGATGTCACCCTTGGATTTGTTGGAGCGGATATCGATTCTCTGTTTATATACATCCTGCACGTAAGCACTGCCAGGATTGCAGTAGATAACGCCGACGGCAACCGGGAAGTCGGGTGCCGTCATTTCGCACAGCAACAAACCCAATCCTTTGTTGGTCTCGTCGTGAATTAGAATATCTTCTTCACTGACACCGTCGTCCCCCAGGTTCAGCACTTCCAGGCGAAAGTTGTCCCTGTTCAAGCGCAGGCCTTTGTCCCGCGCCTTGCCGAATAGCAAGGGCTTGCCATGCTCAACCACCACCTGCGCATCGGCAGCCAGCTTTTTGTCTTTCAGATAGTCGA
>JASMJM010000141.1 GCA_030749725.1 Pseudomonadales bacterium
CTGTAAGAAACAAGGCGTTTCATTCTGGGACTACCTGACCGACCGGACCACCATCGCCGGTACCATTCCCCCTCTTGCCGATCTGATCAGCGGCCACGCTGTATTGGAAGGTTGATTGCACTGATTTATTGAGAAGTTACATTCTCAGGATCCAACTTAAGCGCAAGGTGTAAACCGGACAGCTGTGGTCGCCATTATATGCTAATAAGTACCCTCAAACAGCTTCTACTGTTGGAGCTTTGGATCTGACGTCCGTGCACCCATTCCCTGTTTGAGCCGTTACGTAATTCTCCACACCTCTGTAACTTCGTTGGCACTGATCGAGCAACAATTGAGGCCCTCGTCGCCTATCCAGTTACCTGTGCCCATGGGAAAGTGCAGCCGGTCAGCTTGTTTGGGGCTGACTGATCCGATCGGCATGGGAGTTGGGGAGGTCCTGCAGCAACTCAGATATTGAGTCGACGGTGAAGGTGATCGTCGCCTGAGTACTACGCCAACGATTTGAATATGTCGAATTCAGAGAGTTGGGTTCGAGTTATCGGCAAAGAAGATAAGGGAGATGAGCAGGGCTCTGCGATGGCTTCCTGGCCGTGAGGGCACTCCCTGTTAGATCACCAGTCAGCATAACAGAAGACCGGAGTGCTGATCCGTCAACACGCCGGTCCAAGTGCGGCCTATGGTACTAGGCAGTGGTCTGTCAACTTTCCCTGACCAGGAAGAAGCATAACCCAAGCGGACCGTTTTGGCTGTGCGTTACGTCACACTAATCCGAATCTTGATCCGGATCTGCGGCGGCGACTCCTCGCAGGCTGTCGATCAGGTCGATGGGCACGGGGAAGGGGATGATGGTGCTTCGGTCGCGGGCCACCTCGGTGAGGGTCTGCATATACCTCAACTGTAAAGCCTGCGGGTTCTGCGCCAGTACATTCGCAGCTTCAAGTAGTCGTTCGGATGCCTCCAGTTCGCCGGTAGCGTGAATGACCTTGGCACGTCTTTCCCGTTCCGCTTCCGCCTGTTTGGCGATGGCCCGGACCATACTTTCGGCCAAATCGACGTGCTTGATTTCCACGTTGATCACTTTGATGCCCCAAGGCTCGGTCTGTTCGTCCAGCAGGTTTTGAATTCCGGTGTTCAGTTGATCGCGGTTAGCCAGCATCTCGTCCAGTTCATGCTGGCCGAGAATTGAACGCAGGGTTGTCTGCGCCAGTTGGCTGGTGGCCTCGAAGAAATCTTCGACTTTGCAGATGGCCGGCTCGGGATCCGAGACGCGGAAATACAATACCGCACTGACCTTAACGGACACATTATCCCGGGAGATGACATCCTGGCTGGGCACGTCGTATACCATCGTTCGCGTGTCGACCCTTACCATCTGCTGGAAAAAAGGTACGACGATGATCAGACCGGGTCCTTTGACAGAGTAAAAGGTCCCTAGAAAGAACACCACTCCCCGCTCATATTGTCGCAGCACGTGAAACGTGAAGAACAGCAGCAGGACAACAAAGCCTAAGAGGGCCAGCCAGAAAATCTCATAGGTCATGATGCGTCCTCCTTGGTAACGTTGAGATGCATTCCATCCACCTTAACAACAGTGATTGGCTCGCCTTTGCTGAGAGGAGCGTCCGTAATTGCCCGCCAGATCTCCGCACCGACTCTTACCTGGCCCTGCTTGTCAAAATCTTCGATCGCCTCGCCTGCTGCGCCAACCAGCAAATGAGTATCGCTGAATACTTCCCTGTCTTTCACTTTCAGAAAGAGTCGTAAGGCGATGAACAGGAACAGTGCTGACACCACTGCCAGTGCTGCAACTAACGGGATGCTGATTTGAAATGCTTCCACTTCAGTGTCCATGAGAATGATTGAGCCGATGACAAATGCCACTATACCGCCAAATCCCATTATACCAAAACTGGGCGCCATGGTTTCGACGACCATGAGTGCAATGCCCAATATGATCAAAGCTAGACCTGCATAATTTACCGGCAGCATCTGCAATCCATAAGCTGCTAACAATAAACATATGGCGCCGACTACACCCGGTACGCCTACTCCCGGATTATAGAACTCCAGTATGATACCGTAGATGCCGATCATCCCCAGAATAAGCACCAGGTTCGGATTGGTGATCACCTTAAGGAATTCGGTGCGCCAATCGGGATCCTTAACATAAACCGGTTTTCCCAGCGTGCTGATCTGCACCTCGACATTGTTCACCTCGACGTTGCGACCATCTACCTGCATCAGCAGATCGTTCAGGTCGATTGCGACGATATCGATCACATTCTCATCAAGGGCATCGCGGGAGGGCAGGGTGGCGGCATCGCGAACGGCTGCCTCTGCCCATTCGACATTGCGTCCGCGCAACTCCGCTAACCCTCGAATGTAGGCGATGGCGTCATTGGTTACCTTGAGATCCATCGTGGTCGGGCTTGGTCCTCCTTGCTGACCGGGTTCCTCTGCATCCTGCGGACCGATGGGAACGGACGGCATACCGATCTGCACGGGCGTGGCCGCACCGAGGTTGGTTGCGGGCGCCATTGCGGCAATGTGGCTGGCGTAGAGTATATAGGTGCCGGCGCTGGCAGCCCTTGCGCCCTTGGGATAGACGTAGGTCGCCACCGGTACCGGTGAAGCCAGGATGGCTTGGATGATGTCACGCATGGAAGTATCCAGGCCGCCCGGGGTATCCATCTTGATGACCACCAACTCGGCGTCATTTAGCTGAGCATTGTTAAGACTGCGGATAAGGTAATCGCTACTGGCGGGTCCGATGGCATCATCGATGGTCAATAGCCAGACGGCGTTGGCCGGTGGTTTCCCTGCCGCGGTGTCATCCGCGGCCAAGGTGCAGGTGCAGCTGAATAGGGTGCAGAAGGTGAGCAAGATCCGCATAGTACGTTCTTTGTTACCCATGTGATCCCCTTCCAGCTTCGCTGGCTGTAAGACCGTTCAGCCCCCGCTATGCGTTTACTTTAATCCCTTGCCGGACATGCTACAACACCGATGCTGCTCTATTAGAGTCGTTTGGCTGTTGTGATAGACTGGCGCGGGTGCAAGTCAAGGGGAAACAGATGGACTACCAACAGATCATCTATGAAAAAAGGGACCGCATCGGTGTCATCCGCACCAACCGGCCACGCTACCGCAATGCGCAATCCAGGCTGATGCTGGAGGAGATGGACGATGCCTTTATGAAGGCTGAACGGGATGCGGATATTCGGGTGGTGATTCTGCAGGGAGAGGGTGAACACTTCTCTGCCGGGCACGACCTCGGCACGCCGGAACAGCAGGAAGATCTGGAGAGAAGACCCTACCCGGAGGGGACGCGGGGCCATCTGCAGATGACCTGGGACCTGTTTGTCGATTGCTCCCTGCGCTGGCGGGATCTGAAGAAACCCACCATTGCCGAGGTGCAAGGATACTGCATTTTTGGTGGCTATCTCATCGCGTCGGTGATGGATCTGATCGTGGCGGCCGAGGACGCTCTGTTTCTCCCCTCGCATCTGCAGCTCTTTACCGCTCCCTGGGATCTGGGCATTCGCAAAGCCAAGGCGATCCTGTTCGAAAACCGCTTCATTCCTGCGGCGGAGGCATTGGAGCTGGGTCTGGTGCATAAAGTCGTACCGAGGGAGGATCTGGCAGCGGAAACCTGGGCTCAGGCGGAGCGCATCGCAGTCAACGATCCCCTTTCCCTTAGAATGTTAAAGGCATCCATCAACGGTGCCCAGGACGCCATGGGTTACCGTACATCGGTGCACACCGCCCACTCCAATTACATGATCTTAACCCAGGGGAGAGGAATCAAACGAGACGGCGAAAGGAGACTCGGCGGCGTAGCCAGCGCGTTAGAGAAGCTGAAGGCTCAACAGGAGAAATCCTAGCCTCACGACTTGGATCAACTAACGATGGCGCTGTGACGCAATCTTGCATCTGATTCACACACAGATAAAGGGCTTTGAACTGGTTTTCGAGTCATCGGATGATCAGTTCTCTCCGCGGAGAATCGATGCCGGCACCCTGGCGCTGTTATCCGTGGTGGATTTCGCCGAGGGAGATAGGGTCCTCGATCTCGGTTGTGGTTACGGGGTGGTGGGCGTGCTGGCTGCCAGGGTCGTCGGCCCCGGCAACGTGGTGATGGTAGACAACGATCCCGCTGCGGTGGCACTCGCCAGGAAGAACTGTAAGCGCAATGGCGTTGAAGGGGTAGAAGTCATTCTGAGCGAGGGATTCAGTCACATGGATGTGACCGGTTTTGACCTGATCCTGTCCAATCCGCCCTACCACACTGACTTTGCCGTTGCCCGGCACTTCATTGAGAAAGGCTTCAATCGCCTGGTAATTGGCGGCCGAATCCTTATGGTCACAAAGCGACGCAAGTGGTACCGCAACAAACTCAGCACCATCTTCGGCGGTGCCCTTGTTGAGGAGATCGATGGTTACCAGGTATTCCAATCGGTCAAGCGACAGTCCAACTATGCAGGTCCGAGGCCGAAACGGTAACCAAGTACGACAGTATCTTGCCGGGTTGATATCGGGAATAAGGGTAGGATCCGAGACGTGTAGGCAACCTGTCAGGTGACTGCTAAAATACAATTCACTATAAAACAGATCAATAGGCGCCCTCAAATGAGACACACATGGACAGAATCGAGTGGTCCGATGAATTCAGTATGGGCGTTGGCTTATTTGACCAACAGCACAAACAGCTCCTCAGCCTGGTTAACAGCTTGACAGACTCGTCGGGCACGCATGATGACAAGGACAACGTAGCTGGCACCATGGCTGAGCTTCTGCAATTTGCATACGAGCATTTTGCCTATGAGGAGAGGGTGATGCTGCAGTACGGGTATCCGGATTATGAGCTGCACAAGCGAGAACACTTGGATTTCATTCACAAGACGAAGGCCTTGAGTGAAGCTGCTCAGCTTCGCGTAAGCGGTGTACCCGAATGGCTCCTAATCCACGTGAGACAGTGGTTTGGCCAACACATTCGTGAAGAGGATATGAAATGCAAGGACTTTCTCAAAGACAGTGGCATGACCTGAGAATATGTGTTTCTGGGTCAGTCAACCATGCCGAAGGTTGTCTTCGCGCTGGTCGACAGGGATGCATGGGGAGCATACGCGCTGGTGACCCGAAACTTTTCACGCTCAAATTCTTCGATAAAGCCGACAGCCATCAGAAGGTGCAGCCTTTTCGGTAGACAATCGCGGCTGAAATTGCTGTCGATATTCTTGAGGGTGATCTGATAGCTATCCTCGATCATGTTGAGGAGTTCCCTATCGCTCTGGGTCAACCGATCTTTCTTCTCCAACCAGTCGGCCTTTGACGTTGTGGTGTTACCAGTACCTTTCTGTTCACCGGCAATCGCATAGAGCAGATTTGCCGTAGCTACTAATATTTGCTTCCACATGGTTATTCCTGCGTCATTCTGTTTGTTGGACTGCTAGGGGTTGATACACCGCACCACTAGTAAATATGTTAACAGTTGCTTTCTTTTTTTCAATGCTTTGTTGGTGTACTGCAAGAGTCATGTTCGATCGTGCAGATTATGCCCCTTGTTGAACACGTTACTTCAGAATGATCCTGCCGCCATGGTGCACTTCGATTACTTAACACTCGATTACGGCTCAAGAGCATTTCAGGGCTTGCTGCATCAGTGGAACTGCTCGGAATTAAGCACAATGCATGCCGGGAAATCCGCCTGCTTTCAAGTAGATGATCTTGCAGGAGATCTTTCTGAACGGATATCCGGGAGTAAGATTTGGCGAATAGACCCGCAACATTTTTGACGTGCCCTCGCCATTTTTTTCTGATGTCTCCAGGCGCAAGCTGTAAACCTGCTCAATTTGTGCGTGCAACGAACAACTCGAAACGGCTGACACCACAGGTTACATATTCCATGGCCATCTCTACCTGCTAACGGCAAACATCTGGCGTGAAGCAGGGCCGCGATATGCTCAGTTGCTGTTATATTCGTCTCGCATCGATGCTGATGATCATCTGACTCATGTAATAGGCCGGGGAGAAGTGTACATTCATGGCGCTTCGTCGGCTTGTTTTTGCGCAAGACTTCCTAATCCTGTAGTATGAATCTCAGCACCTAGCGGACGAACAGAACTAACAGTGGCATAATAGTACTAGAATTACTGAACCCCTGATCCTGTTCAGCGCAAGAGAAACCGATGCAGTCTGCACCATCAACCGACTTGCCGGGCATATTCATCGTCGAAGATGAGGCCCTGGTTGCTAGAGAGATCAGAGCCCGATTGACCACGATGGGATATCGGGTGGTCGGCGTTGCCCACAGCTACGATCAGGCTCTGAGCCGAATTCAAGATGTAAAACCCGATCTGCTCTTGGTGGACATCCGTCTGCAAACAGAGCAGGAAGGGATCGATGTCGCCAGGGATATCGTCGCCGAGCGGGACATCCCGATCATCTTTCTGACCGCTTACTCAGATGAGAATACCGTATCAAAAGCCAAGTTGGTGGCGCCTTACGGTTACATCATCAAGCCGGTGGAAAACCGGGAACTGCAGATCACCATTGAAATAGCACTCTACAAGCATCGTGTTGAGCGTGAACTGAACGAAACCAGGCAACTGCTGGCAACCGCTTTGCAGTGCATTGGCAACGGCCTTGTCTTCATAGGTCCGGATGGGGGAATCACCAACCTCAATCAGGATGCCGAGGAGATTTTCGGCTGGAGCAAGGGGGAGGCCATCGGTCTGCCATGGAACCAGTTTCTACAGCTCGATCCAGTGCCCTCTCTGGGCGCCATAAGAGACCTCATCGAACAGGCCCTGCAAACTGAGGCGGTAACCCGTCTATCACCCTTTCTGATATTCAAACGCGACGGCACTCAGTTGCTGCTGGACGGCATAGTGGGACCGATCAGAAGTGGGGACGGAGTGGCCGGCGGCGTACTGATCCTGCGGGAGCTGGCTGAAATCCACGATCCGGTGGAAAGTCTGCCGTTACCCACCGAGCTGATGGTGGGTCCTGATTCGAAAGGGATCCTGTTGAGCCAGTCTTCGTTTGTATTGCTGTTAATCAGGCCAGACAACATTGGTGATGTGTTGGAGGAACTGCCGGAGGGTGCGGAAGAGCAGGTCGTTCGTGAAATCACGGCTCAGCTCAATCGATCGTTACGTTCAACGGACTTAGCCAGTCTGTTTGCCGGCGCGATCTTTTCGGCCAGCCTGCCCTATACCTCCCTGGAAGAAGGGAGCAAGATCGCCGAAATCATCTTACACAATCTCAGCAGCCGATC
>JASMJM010000142.1 GCA_030749725.1 Pseudomonadales bacterium
TCTGGCTTCCGCAGCGTTCGATATCGTCACCGTCGGTCTGGCCTTTCACTGGTTTGACAGAGACCCATTTCTGCAGGAAGCCAATCGTGTGCTGGATGCCGACGGCTGGCTGATCATCTATCAGAACTACTTCTACGGGAAAATGAAGAGTAACCCGGATTTCGAAGCCTGGATGGCAGGTGAATACCTGAAAGAATATCCGGTCCCCCCACGAGACGATTCCACCTTTGGCGAAGAGCAGGCGGCTGGCTTTGGATTCAGCTTTGAGGGCAAACAGAACTATGCAAGCGATGTCGGCTTTACCATTGAAGAGCTGTCGAATTATCTAAGCACGCAAACCAATATGATCGATGCAATCGAGTCAGGTCGAATATCCACGCAGAAAGCTTCCAAGTGGTTGAAGGGTCAACTGGCCCGGTTGTTCGTCAGAGAACGGGAGACCTTGCGATTTGGCGGGTGGATCATCTACTTGAGGAAGGAGCCGGCCAAACACATTCACTCCGTCGCGGCGCAGTCGCCCCGGAACCCGGACCAAGGTGATTGACCGAGGGGCGTCAGCTATAATCGATGTTGCCGGGACCTTGACAACCCGGTAAGGTTACAATCATTATCGTAACTGGCGGAATAAGGCGTTGATTATGAAGGTTAAGATCTTTCGACAGAGAATTACTCAGATTCACGAAGGTGAAGAAGAGATCAACACCTGGTTGGCTGAATCAGAAGGAGCGATAGAAATAGTATTTGTCCAGCAGTCAGCCTACTTGACCGATGGCGGCGAACGAGCTGCTGCCGGCTATATCGTCACAGTTTGGTACAATGAGACAGGTCAGTAGAACTAGAGGATTCGACAGCACCGCAGGGGGCAATAATCGGGCGGCAATCAGCCGAATTCCTAGTCATCGGATGGCGGTTTGTCAGTCGAACGCCGACCATAACTCTGCCGACGTGGTTTCAGTTCAGATACAACTCGCTTGCCTGACCTTCTATCCGGTTCGTTTGCACGACGATCTACTTTGTTGACGCGCCGCTCGACTTTTCTGTCCGCCATCTTGTCTACTACCTTCCTGCACTCTACTGAGAATCGTGCTTGCATTTTAGAACGCCAAAGGCTTATTTGCCATAGAGTTGAGAATGGAAGGTAAGGTAAAAGCGACGGTTGGCAGGTCGTGTGCATTCTATGACCTGACGATCTCCCGGCAGAGATTTCTTGAGCGTCGCTACGCTGTCGGTTTTCTGTTTCTAGTTCCGTTGTGAAATCCCCAACCGGTCACCAATGGTGCGAAGCCATCGTATGTGATCTTATAGAAAACGTCTGATTGTTGTGCACCCTTCGGGGGCCTATCAGTGCAATCAGACTTTGTGTTCGGCTGGCTGACATCCATTTATCCATTGCGCCGGAAATGTCCTCCGGTACAATTCCAGCAGAATCCTGCTGCGGACTAGGGGTACAGATGAGCAAGAGTGAAATTCACGTTGAGCTGAACAGGGCCTTTGCCAGCGGCGGCGGTCGCGACCTGAAGTGCGATATCTACACGCCGGGGGACCTCGATCAGCCCGCGCCCGCTGTTCTGATCATACATGGTGGTGGTTGGCGATCGGGAAGTAAGGACTGGATGGCGGGTTCCGCTCTGCATCTTGCCGGCAAAGGGTACGTCTGTATCGCCAATGAATATAGACTAAATACCGAGTCAACGTGGCCTGCTCAGATAGAGGATGTGAAGGCGGCCATTCGCTGGATCCGCGCGCATGCGGATTCGCTCGGTGTTAATCCTGACATGATCTGCCTGCAGGGCCATTCAGCCGGCGCCCACCTGTCGTTGCATGCTGCGGGAACAGCCAACCAGGAGCGGTTCTCCGGCGTGGGTGGACACCCCGGTGTCGACGAATCAGTTGCCGCCACAGCGGTCTTCTATGCACCGGTACGCTTCTCGTTAGGACAGGAAGAACTAAGCGGCGCCACTCCCCTCAGAGCCCTGCTGGGCCATGACGGTGGGTCCGGGGAAGAAGCCAGAAAGGCTTCCCCGATTGAATACGTGTCTGCTCAGTTTCCACCCACGTTACTGTTACACGGAACGGCCGATAAGGTGGTACGACCCTCGGCCAGCATGCGCATGTATGAGGCGCTGTCGACCGCAGGCGCCGAGGTGGAACTACACATGCTGAGCCACCTGCCGCACGGTTTTGCACGACGCGGCCGTTATCTGGCTGTCTATCAAGATGAAATCGATTTCTTCCTGCAAAGGACTGTATTGGCGCGAGACAGATCGGCTAGAGAACTACAGCATTCTCCGCGCTGATCAGCGGCTCATGAGGTCTCTGCCACGGGGCCGGGTGGCAGTACCGTGAATTTCTTCTGTGCTAAACGGGCACCCTTGTGCCAGATCTGGAAAACCCACTCCCCCGGGACCAACTCCCAGGGCTCATCAAAACCGTAACCGTACAGAGACTTCCTGCCGATTCTTGAGGTAATTGTCTCCGTGGATTTTTTGTAGATTCTGCCGCGAGGATCCACCAGGCCGGCATCGGGAAACAGGATGACACAGGTTACCTTCATGCCACCACCCTTCGGAGAACTGTTGATCAGGTATTGGATGCCGAAGCTGGTACCCAGTACCGCTGGGATCTCCGTGGTGTATTCGGTAAAGGTAACACCCTTGACACCATCCGCACCCGGGGCATCGGCAGTGCTGGGTTGTACCCTCACTTTTTCTCTGGCAGTAAAGATGCCGTAGCCTACGATTTCAACCGCACGGACGAGTGTGGACGTTTCTGCACCGGCTTGGAGGCAGGTCAATGACAGCAAAACAGGAATCAAAAGTCGCATAAGCTGGCTCTTTCAGGGAGTGTCCGACCGAACCATTCTCCCCCAATCAAGGCCGTTGTGAAAGAACTGGATTGCGACCCCCTCATCTGGAACGGCGACGAGAAGCAGACCGGCGCGAACCGACATGCGGGTGCGGCAAGCTCAAGTGCGTAGCCCAAACTGCTTCAAGAGGTGAATTAACTGCTCTCCAGCGGGTCTAAACCTTCAAGCGAGATGACAAAACCTGTTTAAAATTAAAGACTAAAGCAAAATCCCAAACACCACATTCACTTGCTTTTAGATCTTGTTGCAGTAAAATTTCGCCACTACAGACTACAGTCAACACCTCAGGCGGGAGATCCAACCGATGGCTGAAACACAAGTTGCATACCAACGCAGTCAAGAAGCAATACTGGCGACCAACAAGGTCCTCAGAAATACCTATCTACTACTGTCCATGACCCTGTTCTTCAGTGCTCTGACAGCCGCGGCAGCGATGGCAGTCGATGCCCGTCCGATGGGATTGATATCCCTGTTTGTCATGCTCGGTTTGCTGTATGGCGTGCACAAGCTCAAGGATAGCGGCTGGGGTCTGGCGATGGTATTCGCGTTCACCGGATTTATGGGTTTTGCTCTGGGACCCCTCTTGAACTACTACATGGCGACAGCTGGTGGTACCGAAACTGTCATGACGGCACTTGGCTTGACGGGATTTATCTTCCTGTCATTGTCAGGCTATACCTTAACCACCCAAAAGGACTTCACCTTCCTGCGGGGCTTCATATTTGTTGGCCTGATGGTTGCGATGGGTACGCTGTTGATTCTGCTCGTTGGACCTCTATTTGGATTTCATGTGCCGGGACTGTACCTGGCCTATTCCGCCGGCCTGGTTATTCTGGCGTCGGCTTTGATCCTGTTCGATACCAGCCGCATCATCCACGGTGGCGAAACCAACTACCTGCTGGCAACGGTCTCGCTGTACCTGGATATTTACATTCTGTTCACTCACCTGTTGCACCTGCTGGGCGTATTCGGGGGTGACGACTAGAACACAAAGCCGTATATTCAAAAGCCTCGCTTGGTCGCGGGGCTTTTTTTGTCCTACTGATAGGCAAGTAGTATCTTATGATCTATTCACTGGCAGTTTACGGACCCCCCTACACCTATCAGGCATCCGACACCGCCTTTCATTTCGCCGAGGCCCTGCTGGCAAAGGGGCATGAACTGCACCGCGTCTTCTTCTACCACGACGGAGTCTACAACGGTACGCGCCTGTCGGTGCCCCCCCAGGACGAAATCAACATTCCGGCACGCTGGTCCGAACTGGCCGGCAAACACGAGGTCGACCTGGTGATCTGTGTGGCATCCGCCCTTCGCCGCGGTGTTCTGAATGCAACCGAGGCGGAGCGTTACGAACTGGACAGCGACAATATGGGCACGGCATTTAATCTATCCGGCTTGGGTCAGTTAATCGATGCAGGCATCCACTCCGACCGGCTCATTACGTTCGGCGCATGAAGAAATTCCTGTTCGTAACACGACACGCACCCTACGGCACCTCCTTCGGCAAGGAGGGATTGGACGCCGTCTTGATGGGCTCCGCGTTCGTCCCGGTCACGCTGCTTTTCATGGACGACGGCGTGCTGCAGTTGAAGAAAGATCAGCGTGCCGCGAGTCTTAACATCAAGGACTATTCGCCAACCTTTGCCGCCCTGAATGACTATGACGTAAAGGACATCTACGTGTCCGCTGATTGCCTTAAGGAACGAGGCCTGAGCGCGCAAGATCTGGTCATTCCGGTTGCAGTCATCGACGACGATGGAATCAGGGACCTGATGAAGAAGCAGGATGTCATATTGAGTTTTTGAGGAAAGCTGCATTTAACATGATTCTACACACGGTGAACAAATCACCTTTCTCGCAAAACACCTTGCGCTCATGTCTGAGGGTGGTTTCCAATGAAGACAGCGTTGTGCTGATTGAAGACGGCGTCTATGCTGCGCTCGACGACTCCTCTTGCAGTGAACTGATAAAGAATGCACTACAGAGGGTTGCGGTCTACTCTCTACTCCCCGATCTCAAGGCACGGGGCATTGAACAGCGGATCATACACGGAATCCAAACTATCGATTACAACGACTTTGTCAGTCTCACAGAAAAACACGCCCGCGTGCAGAGCTGGTTCTGAAGATCCCTATGAATCCCAGCCAACACATTCAGCCAGTCGCAACCGACAAACAGGGCCACCTAAAGAACCTGTCAGAATGGTCTCCAGACATCGCCCAACAGCTCGCTGAAGGGGAACAAATCGAACTGACCGAAGAGCACTGGGAGATCATTCACATCATCCGCGACTACTACCAGCAGTTCAAGATCTCCCCCACCATGAGAGTGCTTGTAAAAGCCGTCAGGGAAAAGCTCGGACCTCAGAAAGGCCGCAGCATTCACCTAATGCTCCTGTTTCCCAACAGTCCTGCCAGACAGATCAGCAAAATAGCGGGCCTGCCCAAACCTACCAATTGTGATTAGCCTCCACTCCATCGATTGACAAAAAACAGACGTACAGACTCAGTAGCCGGTACTCACCAAGCGTGCAGCTGCTTGAGACATGGGATGGGGGTATTGCTGGAGTGCCTTCGGAGCGCGGTGGAGCCATGGATGGCGGAACCGTGATCCAGGTGTCTTGGGCCATGGATGGCCCAAGGCAAGTAACGTAAGCAATACCCCCATCCCATGTCTCAGGGACTTGTACATACGAACAAACAGGTTTGACTCACTGCCCCTCTTCTGCGCAGTAAAGGAAAAGGCCGGTCCTCAATCACACCGACCCCTTTTGTAGAAGTGTTAAGAGAGTACTACTCAAACCCAGGCCGATCCGGATACCACCTCAGTTTCTCATGCAGCTTAACCACCTCCCCGACGATAATCAGTACCGGCGCGGCTATACCAGCCTCATTGGCAAGCTCCACGATGGTGTCGAGAGAACCGGTCAGCACACGCTGCTCCGGCGTGGTTCCCTTGGAGATCACGGCGATGGGAGTCTCCGCCCGCGCGCCATGTTTCATCAACTGCCGGCATATGTCCGCCAGTCCCGCCAATCCCATATAGAACACGATGGTCTGGTTGGTGGGTATCAGTTCATCCCAGTTCAGATCAACGCTGCCCTCGTTGAGCTGGCCCGCCACAAAACGAACCGACTGTGAATAATCGCGGTGAGTTAACGGGATGCCGGCATAGCTGGCACAACCGTTGGCAGCGGAAATGCCCGGCACCACCTGAAAGGGAATTCTGTTCTCACTGAGTGTTTCGATCTCCTCGCCACCACGACCGAATATAAACGGGTCACCCCCCTTCAAGCGCAATACTCTCTTGCCCTCCCTCGCCAGGCGTACCAACATATCGTTCAGATCCTCCTGGTCGATGGAATGGTCAGCCCGGCGCTTGCCTACGTAATGCCGTTTGGCATCACGTCGAACCAGCTCCAGAATTCCGTCCGACACCAGATTGTCGTACAGGACGATGTCGGCATTCTGCATCAAACGCAGCGCCTTGGAGGTTAGCAGATCGGGATCCCCGGGCCCGGCACCGACTAGATAGACCTCTCCCAGCAGCGTCTTCTCGTCGCGGTCACGAAGGCTTTGCTCGAGCAACTGTTCCGCTTCGGCCTCTCTGCCCGCCAATACCAGCTCGGCCACAGGACCATCCATGACCCACTCCCAGAACCTGCGCCTCTGCGCGGCTGCCGTAATCAACTGCTTGATCTTATCCCGGAACCTGCCAACGAATTCAGCCAGTCTGCCATAGCTGACAGGGATCAGAGACTCAAGCTTCTCCCTTAATTTCCTGGACAGCACGGGTGAGGTCGCGCTGCTGGAAAAGGAGATGAGTACGGGCGACCGGTCCACTATGGAAGGAAAGATGAAGCTGCAGAGATCGGCACGATCCACCACATTGACGGGCAATTGTCGCGCGTTCGCGTCTTGCCACACCTGCCTGTTAAGCGCTTCGTCATCGGTAGCGGCAATGGCCAATGCAACCTGCTGCAAATCACCAGCATGGTAACTTCCGATGCGGCAGTCGCCGCCGCTGGACTCAACGAGTGCAGACAGATCGGCATCGATGGCAGGCGCAACCACCCTGACATCTGCCCCCGCTCTCAAGAGGATCGTTGCCCTGCGCAGGGCAACTTCGCCACCGCCGACCAGCAGGCACGGTTTTCCCCTCAAGTCGAAGTGAAGCGGCAGGTATTCCATGTTCGAAAAATCCGCGTTGCCGGTGTGAAGGGTGTAATTATCCGACAGTAACGGCAGAATTATCCGACATTAACGATGCTATCGCCATGCATATAGGGATGCCGCACTAACGGTAAGGTCATCCGACATTAATGATGCTATCGCCATGCATATAGGGATGCCGCACTAACGGTAAGGTCATCCGACATTAATGATGCTATCGCCATGCATATAGGGATGCAGCACTTGCGGCAAGCGAACGCTGCCATCTGCCATCTGATAATTCTCCAGCAATGCGATCAGGGTCCTGCCGACAGCCAGGCCCGATCCATTCAGGGTGTGCAGCAGTTCCGGCTTGCCGGTTGCAGAATTGCGCCATCTGGCCTGCATGCGCCGCGCCTGGAAATCCAGGTAGTTGCTGCAGGATGAGATCTCCCGGTAGGTCTGCTGTCCCGGCAACCAGACTTCCAGATCCAGGGTCTTGGCGGCCGAAAACCCGAGATCGCCGGCACACAGGTTGACGACGCGATATGGCAATCCGAGCTTCTGCAGAATCACCTCCGCATGACCGGTCAGCTCAGCGTGTGCCTGCCAGGAGTCATCCGGTCTGACCAACTGCACCAATTCAACCTTCTCAAACTGGTGCTGTCGAATCATGCCACGGGTGTCCTTTCCGTAACTACCTGCCTCACTGCGAAAACAGGGAGTGTGGCAGACATACCTGAGGGGCAGTCGATCTTCTTCGATAATCTCGTCCCGGGCGATATTGGTGACCGGCACTTCCGCCGTGGGAATCAGATAGAGCTCGTTCTCTCCCGCTATCTTGAACTGATCCTCGGCAAATTTGGGCAATTGACCGGTGCCGAGCAGGGATTCTGCTTTGACCAGGTACGGTACATAGACCTCCTGGTAGCCGTGCTCCCGGGTGTGTACATCCAACATGAACTGGGTCAGGGCACGCTGCAGGCGCGCAATCTGGCCGTGGAGGATGACAAATCGGGAACCGGACAGTTTCGCAGAGGTTTCAAAGTCCATGCTCCCGTGCAGAGCACCCAGATCGACGTGGTCCTTGGGCACGAAGTCGAAGTCCCTGGGATCTCCCCAGCGGTCGACTTCGACATTGTCAGCGTCACTGTCTCCCGGAGGGACCGACTCGTGGGGCAGGTTCGGAATGGCCAACAGTTCCTTGTTCAGCTCCTCCTGGATGGCATCCAATTGCTGCTTGCTCTGCGCCAGTTGCGCACCCATATCGTCGATGTCATCCAGCAGCGGTTGGATATCCTGCCCTGCACTCTTGGCCTTGCCGATCATCTTCGATCTGGCGTTACGCTTCGCCAGCATTTCTTCAGTACGTGTCTGGATTTCTTTGCGGGCACTTTCCAGGGACTGGATGTGAGCCACATTCAGCTCGACGTTTCTGATCTTGAGACGTTCTGCTACTGCGTTGAGTTCGGTTCGAATTAGTTTGGGATCTAGCATCGGTTTCGTCTTATCGCGTCAGATAGCCTGTCAAAAGTCGTGCTCGACTGTCGGGACAGTCAAACGGCAGCCAATATTACCAGAGGATGGCGGCAGTTGCTCCCGCTATCCTCGTCCAACCCACCAGGTCAGCTCTTTTTGTCCGGCTGACTGCCGTAACGACTAAATGCGCTCTCGGCATCAAGCTGCCTCAGTTTTTCAAGCTTCTCTTTTATTTGGATTTCCAGACCACGGGGCACGGGATCATAGTAGCGTCTGCGGCCGAGTTCCGGCGGGAAGTAAGACTCCCCCTCAACATAGGCCCCCGCTTCATCATGGGCGTACCGATATCCTTGACCGTAACCCATATCCTCCATCATTCCGGTAGGTGCATTACGAAGATGCATGGGAACGTCATAGGAAGGCGTTGATTTGACTTCCTTCTTGGCCTGCTGCAGGGCCGTGTACGCCGCATTGCTTTTCGCCGCAGACGCCAGATAGAGCACTGCCTGCGCCAGGGCCAGTTCCCCTTCAGGGCTCCCCAGCCGTTCCTGCACTTGCCAACCGTTCAGCGCCAACTGCAGAGCACGGGGATCGGCATTACCGATATCTTCACTGGCCATTCTGACCACGCGTCGGGCTATGTAGAGCGGATCACAACCACCGTCGATCATCCTGACAAACCAATAGAGTGCGGCATCGGGCGATGAACCCCTTACCGCCTTGTGCAAGGCTGAGATCTGCTCGTAAAAGAGATCTCCCCCCTTATCGAATCGTCGGCTGTCGCCCGCCAACACCTCATTCAGCACCGTATCGTCGATCAGGTCATCATTGGCCAGATCCGCCGCGATCTCGATCAGATTCAACACTTTTCTAGCGTCGCCATCGGCGGCCAGCGCCAGACCGGTTTTGACCTCCTCGGTCACTGTCAAGTTGCGCTTGCCTAATCCGTTGTGCTCATCCGAGAGGGCGCGGTCGATCACTTCAATTAGCACTTCTTCAGTCAGTGAGCGCAGCTTGTATACGCGCGTTCTGGAGAGTAGCGCGTTATTTAGTTCGAAGGACGGATTCTCCGTAGTTGCACCGATGAAAATCACCGTGCCATCTTCTACAAACGGTAAGAATGCATCCTGCTGCGCCTTGTTGAAGCGGTGCGCTTCATCGACGAACAGCAGTGTTTTGCGACCGGAACCCAACTTCTGCTGTTGCGCCTGAGCAATCGCCGCTCTAATATCCTTAACGCCTGCCAGTACGGCGGAGATGGACTCGAAATGCACATCGCACAGCTCCGCGATCATGCGCGCCAGCGTAGTCTTACCCACGCCGGGTGGTCCCCACAGCACCATTGAATACAACGCGGACGATTCGATCGATTCGCGAAGGGGTTTGCCCACGCCCAGCAGGTGTTCCTGTCCGAGAAACTCATCCAGATGACGCGGGCGCATTCTGGCTGCTAACGGCTGGAAACTGTCTTCATCGTTGTTGAATAGTGACATTTTCTGATCTGCGAGTAGCCCCACAGGGTTCACTCAAGAGTAGGTTCGTGATTTTAGGCGTTGGGGCGCGCGGCTGGCAAGGCGCGAGAACGGCGCTTCGACCGGGTCGCGCAGACGTTTCCAGGAATATCTGGATATTCCGAGTTCTCGCGCCGCCGGTCGTGATGCATCGATACATCTGCGCGACCCGGTCGAACCGCGACGTATCGAATCTGAAGTTACTCTTGAGTGAGCCCTTAGTAATCGCGGATTACATCGACTCCCGCCGGAACCGTGAATCTAAAATGCTGTGCATCGATCGGTTGATTGAAGACACTGTCCTGAAATTGAATCCTGGTTTTCTGATCCAGGCTGTCTTCAATGCTGATTTCACTGATGCGCTCATCCTGAAAGCTCAACGTCAAGACTTCAAAGAGGCTGTCGCCGGCCAGGGGCTCGAGCACAAAGTGGCTGCCCCGCTCGTCAGCATAGGCATGGACATCGAAGCTACTTGCTAACGACTCCACCGCGCCGCTCAGCAATACCACTGGTGTCTTGGCCATGTCGGCACTGTACTTCTGGACGATCACCTGTTCCAGGTCCGGGTCATAGAACCATAGCAGTTCACCGTCGGCCACAATGATCTGTTCGAAGGGAGGTTCGGCGTGCCACCGAAACAGGTGAGGCCTTTGCAGCCATATTTTTCCCTTGATTTCCTGGATGTTGGCACCGCTTGAGTCCAGCGTGTACTGCAGGAAGTTGGCTTGCAGCGTATTGCTTGCAGAGAGTAGAGCAGTCAGTTGCTGCTCAGCGCTGTCGGCCGCCAAACTGGACGCATTGATCAGCAAGAGAAGCAGGACGAATCGACTGGCTTGCAGCATCAGTCGACCGGTGGTGCCGCCACCAGCACTTCGCGCGATCCGTTGCTATTCATCTCGCTGACGACCCCGGCCTGTTCCATCGACTCGATCATGCGTGCTGCGCGGTTATACCCGATTCGCAATCTTCTCTGTACCGAGGAGATGGACGCCCGGCGCGATTCCGTCACGAATCTCACCGCCTCGTCATAGAGCTGATCTTGTTCGTCTCCCGCTTCGCCATCAGCAGTCAACGCGGTGGGCAACACATCTGCATCCTGACGAACATCTAAGATCCCCTCTATATAGTTGGCGTTACCGAGCTCCCGCCAACTCTGAGCCACTCTGTGCACCTCATCATCATCGACGTAGGCACCATGGACCCGTATCGGCAGTGGAGAACCGGCCGGCATATACAACATATCCCCGTTGCCAAGCAGCTGTTCTGCTCCTCCCTGATCCAGGATTGTCCTGGAATCCACCCGCGACGATACTTGAAAGGCGATGCGTGTCGGTATATTGGCTTTGATCAGGCCGGTGATGACGTCTACAGACGGTCTCTGCGTAGCCAGGATAAGGTGAATTCCAGCAGCCCGCGCCTTCTGGGCAAGACGAGCGATCAGTTCCTCTACCTTCTTGCCGACAATCATCATCATATCGGCAAATTCGTCGATGACGACCAGGACGAACGGAAGCTTCTCGAGATCCGCGGCCTCCTCCTCCTCACCATCCCCGGTCAGGCCTTGCTCGGCAACGAAGAGGGGGTCCTTCAGGGGCATGCCTACTTTTTCTGCCTCCCTGACCTTGCGGTTGAAGCCACCGATATTGCGCACACCCAGTGCTGCCATCAGGCGATACCTGCGTTCCATCTCCGCCACGCACCAGCGCAGAGCATTGGCGGCATCCTTCATATCGGTAACGACGGGCGTCAGCAGGTGGGGAATCCCTGCATAGACGGAAAGCTCCAACATCTTCGGATCCACCATGATCATGCGTACATCTTCCGGAGATGCTTTGTACAGAATGCTCAACACCATTGCATTCAAACCCACCGATTTGCCGGATCCAGTGGTTCCGGCGACCAGCAGGTGAGGCATTCTGGCCAAATCCACCACGATGGGCTGACCGGAGATGTCCTGACCCAATACCAGACTCAACGGCGAGTGGGCATTGTCGTACACAGGGGAAGTCAACACTTCGCTTAACCTGACCAGTTGCCGATCGGCATTGGGGATCTCGATTCCGACGACCGATTTGCCGGCGATCACCTCCACTACCCGGACGCTGATCACAGCCAGGGAACGGGCCAGATCCTTCACCAAACCGGAAATTCGGCTGACTTTCACGCCCGCGGCCGGTTGGATCTCAAAACGGGTGATAACCGGCCCCGGATAGACCGCAACAACTTCCGCATCGATACCGTAGTCCTTCAGTTTCAGCTCCAGCAATCTGGACAGGGCACTTAGGTCCTCAGGCGAGTAACCATGCTTCTCATCACCTTCGCCGCTATCCAGGAGACCCAACGCAGGTAGACCGTTTACGGAGGGCATCTTGAACAGATTGCCCTGCTTCTCTCTTTCAACTCGCTGACTGGGTTGTGGTTTGGGGGGTGCCGGCTCGATTTTTATCGGGGTCCTCTGTTGCTCCTTTACCGCCTGCTCCTCCAGTGCCTCCCGTCTGTCCTGGGTAGTTCGCTTGATTTCGGATCGGTTCTGGCGCCACTTTGAGAATCTGTGCCAATTGCTGTACGTGTGATCCATGAGGAGGATGACCAATCGACCCGTTCCCTCCATCAAACCGAGCCAGGAAAGATTGGTGAAGATGGTGATACCGAACAGCAAGCACGGCAGCAGCAACAGCGTACTGCCCACAAAGCTGAGAGCCGGCACCAGGGCGTCATTGATGACATTGCCCAGAATTCCGCCACTGCCATTGGGTAGAGAGCTTGCCGCCGAGTAGAAGTGTAATCCGGCCAATCCGGTACCAGCGGCGATGGTGATCAGCATCCCCATCATCCGCAGCAAGAACACCGTCCAATTGAATGGAATCAGGTCAGCGCTGGAACGAAAAACCAGCCAGGCGCGATACAACAAAATTATGGGAAAAAGGAGGGCAAAAAAGCCAAAAAGGGTCAACAGGACATCTGCGCACCAGGCACCGATGGTCCCCACCAGGTTACTGACTTGCTCGGTACTGCCGGTATAGGTCCAGCCGGGATCCTCAGAATCATAGCTGTAGAGTGAGAGAAGCAGGAAAACAGACACGGCGACCAATGCGATCAGCGCTCCTTCCCTGAGCCACCTGTGCAGATGCCGTTGAACTGCGGAGGTCTGTTCGACTTTTCTTTGTGCTTGTGCCAATTGGTGCCCTTTTTAGCCCTTTATACGATAGCCAATATTCTCTATTTATCAAACTGTTATATGATATACCCAGAAGTCAGTTTAACAAACTGTTTTCTGTCTCGAATCTGTTCAGCGCCGCCTATCGGAATGATGTATTATGGGCAGCTTTTCAGGTGTTGTCGCTGCCCTGAGTGCACATGTCAAGGGGAATTGCAGCTTTCGTGACATGCCGGACCCCGCCATCAAGCGCATGAGGATTGGCAACGACCTCGAGACAAGGGTGTGATATGCCATCGCCAAGCCAACCGCAGGTTGTCGATGAAGTCTGGGACGACCAACGGATTCGAAGTTTTCTGGAACGGCAGCCATTTGACGATCAGTCAGCGGACTTCTACGTGCTGTTGAAAGCGTATCAAGGCATGAGAGTGGAGGACTTTCAGCGCTTCATCGTCTTCTTCATCGAAGCTGGGCGTGATGTCAACGCTCGCGATGGCAAGGGTCGAACCATTATAGAGATTATCAGCAAGCACAGGCACGCCTGTGGTTTCGTTAAGGCACTTGAAGACAGTGCCGAGCAGCGTCGTTAAGTGTTTGCCAAACGGATATCATCATGACAGAAGTCGTGCACAAGCCACTGCTGATACTGGGATCGGGTCCGGCTGGGCTCACCGCGGCGATCTATGCCGCACGGGCAAATCTAAAGCCGGTCGTGATTACCGGCTTGGAAACTGGGGGTCAATTAACCACCACGACCGGCATTGACAATTGGCCCGGTGGTGTCGAGGGGCTGCAGGGACCTGACCTCATGGTTGAGATGCAGCAACACGCCGAACGATTTGCGACTGAAGTCGTATTCGACCAGATTAACAACGTGGATCTCAGTCAGCGGCCGTTTCGACTGCTGGGTGATTCCACCGAATACAGTTGTGATGCACTGATCCTGGCAACGGGCGCATCGGCCCGTTATCTGGGTCTGCCTTCGGAACAGAAGTATCTGGGAAAAGGTGTCAGTGCATGTGCTACCTGTGATGGATTTTTCTATAAAAAACAAAAAGTTGCTGTAATCGGAGGCGGAAGTGCAGCGATCGAGGAAGCGCTCTATCTGTCCAATATTGCCGCTGAGGTTACTCTGGTGCATCGCCGCGATCAGCTTCGCGGTGAAAAAATGCTACAGCAGCGATTGTTCGCCAAGGAGAATATCCACGTCCTCTGGGACCATGTGCTCACCGAGGCGTTGGGAGATGATATGGGCGTAACAGGAATGCGCGTCCAGAACGTCAAGTCCGAGGAGACTCAGGATATAGAGCTGCAGGGCGTTTTTATCGCCATTGGCCACAGTCCCAATACGGAAATCTTTGCCGGTCAACTGGAGATGGATAACGGATATATCAAGATCCAGGCGGGTCTCGCGGGCAATTCAACGGCCACCAGCGTGCCCGGTGTATTCGCTGCCGGTGATGTGGCGGATCAAGTCTATCGTCAAGCGATTACCTCGGCGGGGTTTGGTTGCATGGCAGCCCTGGATGCAGAGAAGTACCTCGCTGAATTGACGTGACCCCTGCCGCGGACTTTCAGGAACTGCGCAGATGACACAGATTCGCTGGCTGGATCCCACCATTTTGTCCTTTCCGCCGCTGGAATCAGCCCTGGCAGAACCCAACGGTCTGCTGGCAGTCGGCGGTGATCTGACTCCCGAACGTCTGCAACTGGCCTATAGATCCGGAATCTTTCCCTGGTACGAAGATGACCAGCCCATCCTCTGGTGGTCACCGGACCCCCGATCGGTGCTGTTTCCCCATAAACTGAAGATCTCCAGAAGTTTGCGCAAGACGCTGCGCCGGAATCAGTTCAGCATTACATTCGATGCAGCGTTCAGTGAAGTCCTGCATCTGTGTGCTCAGAAGCGGCCCTACAGCAAGGGTACCTGGATCACGCAGGAAATGGAGGATGCCTACAATACGTTACACGGGCGGGGCATCGCTCATTCTGTGGAGAGCTGGTTCGAAGGTCAACTGGTGGGGGGGCTGTACGGCCTGGCTATGGGAAGCCTGTTTTTCGGGGAGTCGATGTTCAGTCTGAAAACCGATGCATCCAAAGTTGCCCTGGTTTACCTGGTCGGTCAGTTGCAGAACTGGGGATTTCAGTTGATTGACTGTCAGATTCAGAGCGAACACCTCGATTCTCTCGGTGCGGAAGAACTCCCCAGAACTGAGTTTCTGAGCTATGTCGATGCCTGGATAGACAAACCGACGAAAAACAGGGACTGGACGCTAAGATGGTGCTATAACGAGCCGAATTCCCGGCAAGCGGACGGAGCGAGTCCATAGCCAATGACTTCACTGTCTGAACTGAAGTTTTTTGCAACCCCCAGCCATGATTGCAGCTATATAGACGGCAAGCAGGCGATTACCCTTTTTGTGGACCCCGCCGCAGAGCTTGATTGTCAGCTCTACACTGCCCTTGCTGCAGTCGGTTTTCGTCGCAGTGGCTCGCACATCTATCGACCCTACTGTCAGACGTGCAGCGCCTGCATTCCGGTCAGATTACCGGTTGCAGAATTTCAACCACGACGCACCCAATCACGGACCTGGAAGCGCAACGCGGACCTCGCGGTGACGCAGGCGAATCCGACCTACACGGATGAGTACTACGATCTCTACGCTCGGTATATTAGCTCGCGCCATTCGGATGGCGACATGTATCCTCCCGAGGCCGAACAATTCAAGTCGTTCCTGGTGGAGTGCAGGGAGGAGACTCGTTTCTATGAATTCAGGTGTGCCGACAGATTGATGGCCATCGCGGTGGCGGATCGACTACAGGACGGTCTGTCGGCAATCTATACGTTTTTTGATCCGGATGAAGTCCAGCGCAGTCTGGGCGTTCAGGCTGTTCTATGGCTCATCGACGAAGCCAAACGGCTGCAGCTCTCCTATCTGTTCCTGGGTTACTGGATCAAGCAGTGCCAGAAGATGAATTACAAACTGGAATACAGACCCATCGAACTCTTTATCAACGGCCATTGGATCCCGCTCGACTAGAGCAACCCGCCCCAAATTCCAACAGAGAACCCAATCCTCTTTGCCATACAACGGGAATTAAGGCACAATTCAGCGGATTTATTTTTGGCAAACTAGTGCCTGTCCGGAGATAGGCACCCCAAGCGCGGATCGCACATCTGCACGTACACGAGCTTCTCCACTAACAGAGGGCCTGGATGGCAAAGGAAGAACAGATTCAAATGTCGGGTACTGTCATCGATACTTTACCCAACACCATGTTCAGAGTTGAGCTGGAAAATGGACATGTAGTTACTGCCCATATTTCCGGCAAGATGAGGAAAAACTACATCAAGATTCTCACCGGTGACAACGTAACCGTCGAACTTACGCCGTACGACCTATCCAAGGGTCGAATCACCTTCCGAGAGTAGACTGTTTGTACCGAAGGGTATAGTGGCATGCTTCGTTCAGGAACCGTCGGATGCTACTGCAAAAAATCAAACTGAAAGCTTGCTGAACTCCTCGATTTCGAGCACCAATTCATCGTCTTCCGCGGTTACATGGACGGTGCCGCCGTGGGTGGCGAGACGACCGAATAGGATATCCTCAGCCAGTTCCTTCTTGATCTTGGTCTGTATCAAACGCTGCATGGGCCTTGCGCCCATGGTTTTGCTGTAGCCTTTTTCTGCCAACCACTCCCGTGCTGCTTCATCCACGTCCAGGGTAACTTTCTTGTCGTCCAACTGCACCTGAATCTCAACCAGGAACTTATCCACGACGGTTTTGATGACCTCGCGGTCCAGCGCGTCAAACAGGATGATAGCGTCCAGGCGATTCCTGAACTCGGGGGTGAACATCTTCTTGATCACCTCGAGCCCATCGGTACTGTGATCCTGTTGAGAGAAGCCGATGGACGCACGGCTCATCTCCTGAGCACCAGCGTTGGTGGTCATGATGATTATGACGTTGCGGAAGTCCGCACTGCGGCCGTTGTTGTCGGTCAGGGTCCCGTGATCCATCACCTGCAGCAGAAGGTTGAACACTTCCGGGTGGGCTTTTTCGATCTCATCCAGCAGCAACACGCTGTGGGGATGTTTGGTAATGGATTCGGTCAGCAAGCCGCCCTGGTCGTAGCCGATATATCCTGGCGGCGCACCGATCAACCTTGATACCGTATGTCGTTCCATATACTCGGACATATCGAAGCGAATCAGTTCGATGCCCATGATCTTAGCCAGCTGTCGACACACCTCTGTTTTGCCAACCCCGGTTGGTCCGGTGAACAGGAAGGAACCGATTGGTTTATCCTCCTCCTTCAGACCGGCTCGAGAGAGCTTGATGGCACTGGCGAGCGTATCGATAGCTGGGTCCTGACCAAAGATCACCATCTTTAGATTGGCATCCAGAGATCTCAGGGCCTCCTTATCGGTGCTGGAAACGCTGGCGGACGGAATACGGGCAATCTTTGCGACGACCTTTTCAACATCGGTGACACCAATCTGCTTCTTGCGTTTACTTGCCGGCTGGAGCTGTTGATAGGCACCCACTTCGTCAATCACATCGATGGCTTTGTCCGGCATAAAGCGATCGTTGATGTAACGATCTGCCAATTCCGCAGCAACACGCAAGGAGCGGTCGGTATACTTCAGTTGATGATGCTCTTCAAAAACCGTCTTCAATCCCTTCAAGATCTTATATGTATCTTCAACACTCGGCTCGGTAATGTCTATTTTCTGGAAGCGACGGGACAGCGCTCTGTCCTTATCGAAGATGCCGCGGTATTCCTGGTAGGTTGTGGAACCCATACAACGTATCTCGCCCGATGCCAAGAGCGGTTTGAGCAGATTAGAGGCATCCATCACCCCACCGGAAGCAGCGCCGGCACCGATGATCGTGTGGATCTCATCGATGAATAAAATGCTGTTCTCCAGTTTGAGCAGTTCGCCCAGCAGGGCCTTGAATCTCTTTTCAAAATCTCCGCGATACTTGGTACCAGCTAACAGTGCGCCCATATCCAAGGTATAGACGCATCCATCTTCGATGACCTCAGGGACTTGCTTGTCGACGATCATCTTAGCCAGACCTTCGGCAATCGCTGTTTTCCCGACGCCGGATTCACCCACCAGGAGGGGATTGTTTTTGCGCCGGCGGGACAGGATTTGAATGACTCTTTCCACCTCGTCTGCGCGACCGATCAACGGATCGATGCGACCATTCTTCGCCTGTTCATTCAGATTGGTGGCGAAGCTTTCCAGCGGGCTTGGTGACCTGCCCTCAGCAGGACTGCCTTCCTCTTCCATGGGTTCTGAATTGTCGCCCTCTTCCTGCTCGCCGGCTACTTTGGAGGTACCGTGAGCAATGTAGTTAACGACATCGATACGGGCGATATCCTGCTGCTTAAGAATGTAGACCGCCTGACTTTCCTGTTCGCTAAAAATGGCTATCAGTACGGTTCCGCCGGTCACCTCTTTGCGGCCGGATGACTGCACTTGAAAAACAGCCCTCTGCAGCACCCGCTGGAAACCCAAGGTAGGGTTGGTTTCACGCTCGCTATCGTTCTTGGGAATCAGGGGTGTCGTGGTATCCACAAACTCCTCCAATTCCTTGCGCAGCGTATCAATATTGCCACCACAAGCTCGGAGTACACTGGCGGCATCCGCATTGTCCAGCAAGGCCAACAACAGGTGTTCAACCGTCATGAATTCATGTCGTTTTGCCCTTGCGTCCTTGAATGCAAGGTTTAGGGTGAGCTCAAGTTCTCGACTTAACATTTCACAATTCTCGCGTCCCGCTTAACGTGTTGGAATGAAATTCCCTCTGTTAACCTGCTGCCTCAATATCCGATACAAGTGGATGTTGATTGTCCTGTGCATATTGGTTGACCTGAATTGATTTGGTCTCTGCAACATCTCGTGTGAAGATGCCACAAACAGCCTTACCGGTTGTATGAACGGCCAACATCACCTGAGTCGCCTTTTCACGGTTCATACCAAAGAAGACCTGTAAGACCTCGACCACAAATTCCATCGGCGTGTAATCATCGTTCAGCAGGATGACCTTGAACATTGGTGGTCGCTTTAGCTTCGGTTTGGCGGTTACCGTCTCTAAACCACCAACCTGATCCGTGCCTGTATCACTATCCTTATGGTTTAATGTCAGTGGAAGTTTTCTATCTTCACCCATTGAAGTCATGACTCCAGAGCAATTAAGTCCACCCGCTTGTGCTTTCCCCACACCTCGAATGAGTGCTGCTGGTGGCCTTCTTTGTTCACTGCTTCTGATTCTAAAATCCCGGTGACGGCATCAGCCATGTCCGGGTTTCCTTTACGTTATTGGATATCATACCCCCGCTGAAGTGATTTCAGTAGAACTAAATAGTCAATTATCGACAACTTACACGTGCAACTCCGCAAAGCTCTTTGCTTGACTAAGGCGATGACCTCTCTGTATAGCTATTGACATGCCCCGAACTAAGCCTGACATATCCCTTGACTTATCGACGGCAATGTTAATAAAGTGAACTGTCCACACTGACCACCGGAAGTGCCTGAAGAAGGTGATGCGAACGGATTCGCTCCAGTGATGATATACAGGAGGGACGTGACCATGCCAACGGGTAGAGTGAAGTGGTTTAACAATGCCAAAGGCTACGGTTTCATACTGCCGGACGAGGGGGATGAAGATCTTTTTGTTCACTATTCATCGATTCTAATGGATGGATACAAGACACTAAAAGCTGGCCAACTGGTGACCTACGAAATTCTGAAAGGTCCAAAGGGGTCGCACGCCATAGACATTCATGCCCTCGATGAAGTCGGCGACTCCGAACAGGCCGACACTGGTGACAGCTCAGCATCCGAATCAGAAGAATCCGGGGAACAAGACAAACCAGAGTTTGTGGCGGAATCTAACAACCACTGATTGCACGTCAGTAGACACCTCCCGAGATGCAAAGAGAGGCGTTCTGATGTTGTGTTGATTGTCTGTCGATCGTAAAGCAGAGCCCTTCCTTCAGCCCCGCCCAGTCTGCCTACATGTGAGCAACGATTGCCTGACCAAACTCTGAAGCCTTAACCAGAGTCGCATCTTCCATCAGACGTTCAAAATCATAGGTTACTGTTTTTGCCTCGATAGCGCCCTGCATGCCTTTGAGTACCAGGTCAGCAGCTTCCAGCCAGCCCATATGTCGCAACATCATCTCTGCTGAAAGAATCAGCGAACCGGGGTTGACCTTGTCCTGACCGGTATACTTGGGCGCTGTGCCATGGGTTGCTTCAAACAGGGCGACCTTGTCACCGATATTCGCACCCGGCGCAATGCCGATGCCACCCACACAAGCCGCCAAAGCATCAGAGAGGTAATCACCATTCAGATTCAGAGTGGCTATGCAGCTGTACTCCGCCGGTCTGGTGAGAATCTGCTGCAGCATGGCGTCAGCAATCACATCCTTGATGATGATTTCATTCCCAGTTCGCGGATTTTTCAATACGCACCAGGGGCCGCCATCCAACAGTTCAGCACCGAATTCCTCCCGGGCTAACTGGTAGCCCCAGTCTTTGAAGCTCCCTTCCGTGAACTTCATGATGTTACCCTTGTGAACGAGTGTCACCGAAGGTTTGTCGTTGTCGATCGCATATTGAATGGACTTTCGGGCTAACCGATAGGTCCCCTCTTGCGACACCGGTTTCACACCTATTCCACAGTTGTTGGGAAAACGGATATTGGTTACGCCCATCTCATCCTGTAGAAATGCAATTACCTTGGTGACCTCTTCTGAACCGGCAGGCCACTCGATACCTGCGTATATGTCTTCTGTGTTCTCCCTGAAAATTACCATCTCTGTCAGTTCGGGATGTTTCACCGGACTGGGTGTGCCACTAAAGTAGTGAATAGGCCGCAAACAGAGAAACAGGTCCAGCTCTTGTCTGAGCGCTACGTTCAGGGAACGAATGCCGCCCCCTACTGGTGTTGTTAAAGGGCCTTTGATGCCCACTAGGAATTCCTGCATGACTGTTAAAGTTTCGTTGGGCAACCACTCATCTGTGCCATATACCTTGGTTGCTTTTTCGCCTGCGTACATCTCCATCCAGGAGATCTTACGATCGCCGCCGTATGCTTTTTCCACTGCGCTATCTATGACTTTCAACATTGGTGGTGTGATGTCAATTCCGATCCCGTCTCCCTCGATAAAGGGAATGATGGGTCGATTCGGAACGTTAAGGGACATATCTGCATTGGCGGTGATTTTCTCGCCATCAGCAGGTACGCTGATGTGTTGGTATCCCATGGTTTCTCCCTGATGTACTACTTGGATTGCAAAAACATTACATAGAATGTAAAAGGCTTGCTGGCTGCAAAAGTGCAATCAGCTGAACCTGGTACTATACCATTTTCCAATGTGTAACGGCGAATTGTGAGCATCTCTTGAGCAGATTGGTCCTCTTTAACAAACCTTTTGGCGTGCTGTGTCAGTTTACCAGCCGGGATGATTCAGCGACTCTCAAGCGCTATATCCCCATCCCTGAAATCTATCCGGCCGGTCGTCTGGATAAAGACTCGGAAGGTCTCGTCGTCCTCACCAATGACGCTGAGCTGCAAGCCCGCATCAGCCATCCCCGCTTCAGAATGGACAAGGTCTATTGGGTCCAGGTAGAGGGAACTATCTCGTCTGAAGCCAGAGCGCAACTGCGCAGCGGAATCGAATTGAACGATGGCATCTCACGACCGACCAAGGTGCGCAGGTTGGAAGGCGAACCGCTGCCACCGAGAGTTCCTCCTATTCGATATCGCAAGAGCGTGCCGACATCCTGGATCGAAATCATCCTGCAAGAGGGGCGCAATAGACAGGTTCGCAGGATGACGGCGGCAACAGGCTATCCGACGCTACGCTTGGTCCGTCAGCGAATCGGTGATTGGCGTCTCGATGGTTTGCGCGAGGGTGAATACCGGATAATAGAATAACGGTAGATTCTGAACTGGACTTGGCGTCCCCGACTTGGCATCCCCGACTGGGCGTCCCCGACTGGACGTCCCCCACTAGTTCCGATCCCATTCAGCGGACGCTTCTATGTCGCTGCTGCGCGTCTCCAGCCAACGGCTGCCAGTCGCGGTCTCCTCTTTTTTCCAGAAGGGTGCTCTGGTTTTCAAATAGTCCATTATGAACTCAGCGGCCGCAAAGGCGCTCTTGCGGTGCCCGCTTGCCACTGCCACCAAAACGATCTGATCCTCCGGCTGCAACCGGCCGACTCGATGGACTACGGTCACATCGATCAGCTCCCAGCGCTGCATGGCCTCGCCAACAATTTTGGTCAGGCTCTTTTCCGTCATACCTGGATAATGTTCAAGAAACAGGGTGCGAATCTCATCGTCATCGTTTAGATCACGAACCAGTCCGATAAACGTAACGATCGCGCCGATGCGTCTGGATTGACGCCTCAGTGCCGTTACCTCCGCATCTACACTGAAGTCTTCCGGTTGTATTCGAATCATGATCAACCCCCGGTAACGGGCGGGAAGAAGGCTACCTCATCACCATCCGCCAATTGATGGTCGGTGTTGACCATTGCCTGGTTGACCGATACCAGCAGGTTTTCCTGCCGAAGAGTGGTCGACCACGCCGCTCCCCTCTCGTCGCAGAGGTATGCGATCAGAGCGGCCACATCGGAAATACCCCCAGTCCACTCCAGCTGCTCCCGCTCCACATCCAGATCTTCCCTAATGCGAGCAAAATACAACACTTCAATCATGCTATTTACCGTAGAGTTCGTGGTTCAAGTTACTGCCTGACAGTCCAATGGAGCTGGTCATTATCTCACCCAATGCCCTGAACGCCCCCCCTCCTTTTCAAGCAGACGCACTTGACCGATCACCATTCCCCGATCGACTGCCTTGCACATATCATAGATCGTTAGGGCGGCAACGGCTGCAGCCGTTAGAGCTTCCATCTCGACACCCGTCGGTCCCGTTAACTTGCAGCTTGATTGGATGCACACCTGACTGTTGGCTTCATCCAAACGCATATCTACATCGATTGAAGTCAGCATCAGAGGATGACAGAGCGGAATTAGCTCGGAACATTTCTTGGCCGCCTGAATGCCAGCTATCCTGGCAACCGTCAGCACATCCCCCTTTTTGTGCCCTCCCTCCTTGATTAGCTGCAACGTCTGTGCAGACATGGCGATGATAGCTTCAGCAACGGCCTTGCGCTGGCTCGCCTTCTTTTCGGTCACATCCACCATTTGGGCTTTGCCGTCAGCGTCCAGATGAGTTAACTCAGCCATATCACTCCCTCTCCTAATTGCCGCTGCTACCGTGACCGGCATATGATTGACCGCGCCAGTCACTACTCTTTATTTCTCAGTGGCGAATAACATATCTCCAAACAGCCACCAACTTGCGCGAGGACTATTGTAATGGGTTGGAATCCGCATATCACTGTTGCTACCCTGGTTCGTCAAGAAAATAGCTTCCTGCTGGTGGCGGAATGGGAAGATGACGACCTCGCGCTCAACCAGCCGGCCGGTCACCTGGATGAGAACGGCCGTGGTGGTTCAGAGTAGCTGAAAGCGTTATCTCGCGTCTGCCGGCGTCTGCTTCGCTGTGCAGACTTGGGGGAATCGGTGGCGTAGAATACGCTTCCTTGTTCCAGAGCTGCGACTCTACTTTCGAAAATGGTGCACAGCAAAGTGATCGTCGGCATGTCCGGCGGCGTGGATTCATCAGTCGCCGCGTTGCTGCTGCTTGAGCAGGGCTATCAAGTGGAAGGTCTGTTCATGAAGAACTGGCAGGAGGATGACGGTAGCGAGTACTGTACCGTCCGCGAGGATCTCGCAGACGCCCAGTCGGTCTGCGAATCATTGGGCATTCATCTGCATCAGGCCAATTTCTCAGCTGAGTATTGGGATACTGTTTTTGAACACTTTCTGTGCGAATACCGCGCTGGCCGAACGCCGAATCCGGACATCCTGTGTAACAAGGAGATCAAATTCAAAGCTTTCCTTGAGTACGCCCTACTGCTCGGCGCGGATCTGATCGGGACCGGTCACTACGCCCGCCTGCGGAAGCAGGATGGCCAGGTCACGCTGCTCAAAGCGACGGATAAGAGTAAGGATCAGAGCTACTTTCTACAAGCGGTGGCGGAATGGCAGTTCAGCAAAACGCTCTTCCCACTGGGTGAAGTGAATAAATCCGAAGTCCGGCGGTTGGCCAGAGAGCATGGTTTTGTAACCCATGACAAGAAGGACAGCACCGGTATATGCTTCATCGGCGAGCGACGTTTCAAGGATTTCCTGGCGGAATACCTGCCAGGACAACCCGGTGACATAGAGAGTACCGACGGGGAGGTACTCGGCCAACACAATGGCCTGATGTATCACACGCTGGGACAACGGCAGGGACTGGGGATCGGCGGTGTCAAAGACAGGAAGGAGGCGCCTTGGTATGTGGTTCACAAGGATCTGCGTCGGAACGTCCTGTTGGTGAGCCAGGGAAATGATCATCCCAGTCTGTTTACCGACCTCCTGACTGCCCGGCAGATTGACTGGGTCGACGGTCGTGGCCCGGACCTGCCGTTTCAGGGCATGGCGAAGACCAGATATCGGCAGAAGGATCAACGCTGCAGCCTAACGGCTGCGGACGACCATTACCTGGTTTCCTTTGACCAGCCTCAGCGTGCCGTCACGCCCGGTCAGTCAGTCTGTTTCTACAGCGGCGAAACCTGTCTTGGAGGGGGTGTTATTGAATCGACAAGCAACAGGTAGTGCGTCGCCGTGGTCGTTGCAGGTGGATGACATGTGCCTGTGGGGTAGTCTGCGTTGAGTGACGGAAAAGGCGATCAGGCTCTGGCACTCGCCGGGTTGATCCAGGCTGCCAGCCTGGTTGCGCAGGTGGCAAAGACGGGCCTTCTACCCCAGGATAGTTTCGAAGCGTGTGTCACCAGCCTGTTCAGCTTTGACCCGGCCAGTACCAGTGAAGTCTATGGCGGACTGCAGGGCCTCAATCTAGGCCTGCGCACGGCTCACGAGATCCTCACATCCGGTGGCTTGACCGTGCATGGCGAAGTACTCCGATACAGCCTGAATCTATATCAGTTGGAGAGACAGTTGACGAGACGCGTCGATATTCTCGAGCGCATTGCCGCCGGTCTGCGCAACAGCCGCAAGCTGGCAGACCAGTATTCGCCTGTTGATGAAAAGGTGCTGGCAAGCATAGGGACACTCTATACGGACACCATCAGTACCATCGGAAACCGCATCCAGGTCACGGGCGATGTTCGTCACCTGCAGAACAGCAACAACACCGATAAGGTAAGAGTACTGTTGTTGGCGGGCATCCGCTCGACGGTTCTGTGGCATCAGCTGGGAGGACGCTGGTGGCATCTGCTGCTGCAGCGTCAGCGCCTGAAGGCAGACATTTCTCACTACTTGAAGATGCATTAATATTATATTTATCAAATATTTAAATTGTTTTATTAATCTTATTTATAACCAATCGGACGGTTGCGTATTGGTGTATAATGGCTGATTTAACGGAGCCCGGTAAATAAACATTAAAGATTTGACGCAAAAAACACCGGTGTATGGCC
>JASMJM010000143.1 GCA_030749725.1 Pseudomonadales bacterium
AGCATGGCATATTGTTTCTGAATTGTCTGAAACACACCCTTGCTATATTGTCAGGTTGGTGCAGGAAGAACCCAGCTTCCGGGTTGGCTGGCTGCGCGATGGGGTCTTAACCTTCTTAACAACTTTATGAGCAGACTCTACTTAGCCCTCAACAATCTCTGGATTCACCAATGGTGAACCGCGACGCTTCAGTGCCTTTAGATAAGCTGATTCATCATAGGGCGCGTGTGTCTGCCAACAACGAAACAGAATCCGGATCCATTTAAAGGCCAATGCTCGTACTGCCACCTGGTACTTGCAGCCTTTCTCTCGTTGTTGGCGATAATACTCGCCGGCCCAGTACGATTTGTTAATCGTCTGTGCCGCCCACTCCACAAACGTCTGTCGCAGAAACTTGGGACACTGATATCGCCAATGAACCCAGTTCTTCTTCCCACTGCGCTCGATAACCGGAGCGATGCCTGCATACTTCTGCAATTCCGCAGCACTGGCGTAGCGATCTCGTTGCTCACCAAACGCCACCAGCAATCGCGATGCGTAAGCGGGGCCAGCACCAGGAAGTGATTCGAAGAGCACAAAATCTTCATGTTGCTTGGCGACCTCGGCGATCTCCTTTTCAAACTTCTCGATGCCCTGCAGAATCACACGTAATCGATCAACTAATACCAATGCCTGCAGGCTATACGGATTGATAACGGCTTCATCCAGGGTCAGGGGCTGAGCTGCTTTGATGGCCGTCAAGCGCGTCTCAAGAATTTGAGACCGGTGCATCCTATGGTCACTGAAAAACGTTATCAGGGTGTTTTTGCGGGCCCTTTTCACCTGTTTGAGCGTTGGCCAACGAGCAATGAAGTTGCAGAACATCACCGAACCAATGCTCCGGTCAAACCACTCCAATGGCTGTGGATAGTATTGCTTGAGCGCATAGCGCAAGCTGTTGGTGATACGCACTCTATCATTCACCAGATTTCTGCGTTGTTCGACCAACAACATCAAAGATCTCATCACCACACTTTGTGGCTGCAGCGGCTGGAGACGATCCGGATGATGTAACAGCAGATCCAAACCAAACTCGGCGTCAGTGGGATCATCCTTAGCACCACTGGGACGGAACGCTTGCCGGTACTTGGCTAACGTCAATGGATGAATCGGAAAGATCACCAAGAAATCGTACTTCTGTAATGCATAGACAATGGGACCTTTCGATAACTCCACGGCGATGGCGATGGGTCCACCGAATCGTTTATGCGTGGCTAAAGCCCACTCCTCAATCTTGTCTGGTTTATGCTGAATACAATCGAATTCACGATCCTCACTATCAGCAGCTTGGATGCAGATATCATGCTTGGTATCCGCCCAGTCAATACCCACATAGGCGGCGTATGAATTGTTGCTTTGAGAGTTCATGGTTTCACTCCAACGTGGTAACGTTCATATCAAGGATATGCACGCTTGAGTTCTGCGAAACAGATATAGGTGAGCCGGTGTGACGGCAAGCCCTGAGCATTCGTTAGTGAACTCAAGCACACCCGTGACCTCGAAACTGGAGCAGTAAACATCGTGTGTTATGGCACAACATTCGTAGGCCACGGGTGCATGTCCCGTTCTCACTGACAGCTACCTGCCAGCTGTTTGCAGTATCACGGAAAACGAGACTGAGTGACTATACCTGGCACTCCTCAAACCTGTTATGGCAGTATTCAGTGCCACCTTGTAGACCCAGGTGTTGAGCTGTGACTTGCCCGCAAAGGAAGGAAAACTGCGCCACAGTTGATAGAGGATTTCCTGTAGCAGATCTTCGTGGGATTCACGCTCAGCATAGCTCTTGGCAATCGCTGTCAGGCGACCCAGGTTGGCATTCACCATCTGTCGATACGACTCATCCACCGGTGTGCCTCTCGCGAAACAACATTGATATGGGTATCTACTAGTATGCTGTCCCGCAATTAACTGGCCTTATTCAGTGGCCTATTTCGTCCCTGGACTTCGTTGCTCGTCCTTGTGGGTGCCCAACCCGCGGCGTCCTCACGCCTCGCCAGGAACAAAATATGCCGACCGAGTGATGACCACTTAATTGCGGGACAGCATACTAGGTTAGTCGCAGCAAGATCAGCAAAATTACATGGCCTCGAATTCTGCGTCGCTGCGTGTCTGCGGACTGAGCACACGCGGGATGTCCGGTCTGCTCACACTCCACTCTGATTCGGGAATCACACTGCACTTGCGACGAGCGGAATGAATCAGGTAAATCTGCGCCCCTCATCCAACATGGTCAGATAATTGTCCACAGGAATATAGTTGGCCACGGTATTGCCGGTTCCCAGGCAATAGCCGCCACCGGGCATGCACACTTGCAGGGTTTGATGTACGCGCTCGCGAAGTGAATGCTCATCGGCGCGACACATGAAGTCCATATCGATGCCCCCCAGTACGGCGATGCGATCACCCCACAGGCTTTTCGCGTCCCGGACATCCACGATCGTGTCCTCAAACGAGTGCTTGGCGTCGATGCGGACGTCGTCGATCAGATCGCCCATGATCGCTTCCAGATTGCCGCAGGAGTGGAGCAGGTAGAGTCGGCCTGCATCGTGTGCAATACGGGCCAGCAGCTTGTGTCCCGGCAGCACCAGGGCGCGCAGGTCATCCGGGCTGATCAGCGTTCCCGTGCGAAAGCCCATGTCGTCAGAACCCCACACCATCTTGACGCAGTCGAACTGCACCAGTTGCTCGGTGACCTGGCGATCGATGTCGAGACAGCGGGTAGCGATGGCCTGCACCAGGTCCGGCTGATCGTACAGTGCATAGCAGAGCGTTTCATATCCCATCAGCCACGACAGGTTCTCGGCGAAGTGCCCGGTCAGTCCACCGAGAACGCACATGTCGTCAGGCAGATTGTCTTCGTACCACTGCATCGCCGTGGACCGGGCCGCTTGCGGATCGGGCCAGGGGTAAGCTTCGAACTCTTCCCATGTGGTGATCGGCCCCACGTGTTCGTCGATAAAGAACCTGCCGATGCTGCGCTTGTTTTCCGCCGTGTCCTCAACCATGTGCCAGTTCATTGGCATGTCGATCCCTGTCAGACCACAGAGCACGTAGTCATAGCCGAGGAAGCGCTGGATGGCGATTTCGCGTTGCAGAGTGAAAGAGGGATCGTCCTGCTTCAAGCCCGCGGTCAGGTCGAAGCGATCGCAGATCGCCTGTTTGATCTCCGGGTCCAAAAACAGCTCGAGGTTGTGTACCCGACTCGGTGTTCCTTGGCGGGCCACGCACTGTACGAGGTCCTCCCAGTCAGGTGTAATGTCATTGGCAAACGGTGATCCGGACAACTTGTCCTCCCGTGTTTGCAGTCGCTTCCCATATGGTACTCCCTATATATGACGCGGGCGAGTCGTGTCTTGTTGCCACATCGCCAAAGGAGTAAGCTGAGAAAAAACAAGGGGAGAGACATGGCACAAGGGCACTTTGGAGTAACGGTTCCGCAGATTAAACGTCCATGGGTTGCGGCTGCGGAAGCTGCACGTGGTTTTGAGTCGATGGGTTTCGATTCGCTCTGGGTCTGCGATCATCTCTATGGACCTCAGTCACCACAGCTTCCGATTCTTGAGGCATGGACGATGGTGTCCGCTCTGGCCGCCATCACGGAACGGGTTGAGATTGGCACGCTGGTGACGCCGGCCGGCATGCGTAACCCAGCTCATCTCGGCAAGATCATCGCCACGGCGGACAATATAGCCGGTGGCCGCGTGATCGCGGGTCTTGGGGGTGGTTGGATGGACCGTGAATATACCGACTTCAACGTGCCGTTTCTGTCTACCGGTGAACGCCTCGGACAACTCGCCGAAACCGTGGAACTCTTAAAACGGATGTGGGGCGAAGAAGAGGAAGTCACCTATGAGGGCAAGTTCGTCACCACCAACAAGGTTGTGTGTCAGCCCAAGCCGCCACGAAAAATTCCCATTCTGATCGGTGGTGCAGGAGAGAAAGTGACCCTGAAACTCGTAGCTAAGGAAGCCGATATCTGGAACAACGTGGCGGGACATCAAGCAAATCTCGGCCACAAGATCGACGTCCTGAAACGACATTGTGACGATGTTGGCAGGGATTTCACCGACATAACCGTCAGTCAGCAGTGCCTGGTGACTATCGCCCGTAACGCGGAAGAGGCGGGACCGATGGCGGACCGTGCGCAGAAAATCTTTGGCGGCCATATGGGCGACCCGAAAGGTCCGATTGCCATCACCGGCACGTCCGAGCAGTGCTGTGAGGCCATCCAAAAACACATTGATCTCGGCTGTACCATGTTCGTCATGGAGTTTTTCGGCCGTGACACCCTTGAGCCTGCGCAGCTGTTTGAGGAGGAGGTGGCATCGCAGTTCAGGTAGGCAAAGCCGCGCTCCATCCTCTGTTTCGTGCCGGCAGCTACCGCATCGGCTCTTAACGCTTGGCGTTGTTGAACGTGGTCAGGAGTTTGGAGTAGTCAGCGCCGTTTGCACCCATCAGGAAGTCCTGACGACCCATAAGCTGCGCCATTCGTTCACCATGTTCGCTGATCAGTTCGTCCGCCGATGCGCTGTAGTCTTCCACGGGCCGCATCATCAGTCGTGTGTAGGTAATGTGGCAGACGACTCGCTCACCTTTCAGATTCCGCGGCCAATTGGAATGCCAGACATTGCCGTCCCACATGGCCACCGAACCGGCGGGACATTCGATGGCGATGGCACCAGCGACTTCGCGGACTTCATGAGCACTGGGATGACGAAGCAGGTTATTGCTGCCGGGAATCACCAGGGTTGCGCCGCCTTCCTTGGTGTAGTCATCGCAGGCCCAGCAGGCGGTCAACAACATATTGTGAGCCGGAAACGGGGAGGGCAGCCAATTGTGGTCGGCGTGCAGCCCAATGCTGGCTGCACCATCGGGTCGAACGCTAGCCGCAACCTGACTGATCAGGAATCCGCGGCCCACGGAGAACTCCGCCATGGCCAGCAGGTTGGGATTGAGAACTGCTTCGGCAAAGACCGGGTCCTTGGCGAGTAGCATATTACTGCCCCCGGACGGCGACAGTTGCATTATTTTCTCGCGTAGGCGTGCGTTAAACTCGAGTGATGCCGCCTGCTCCACCACCGTCCAGCCCTGCATCACCAGCTGTCGGCAATTATCCGCCAGTCCCAAATCGTCGATCACCGGCGCCAGTTCTTCAGAAACCGCATCCGGTGGCAGCGTATCGAAATATGCCGTGGGCCTTTTTGCTTCACTCATGACTTATGTCTCCACTCGATCCAATTCCGCGACCCTTGCAGCGAGTGGCTGCAAGTGAACTTGGCGATGTATTTTTCTGTGACGCGTGGCCCAGGAGCCTGTTGACTGCGCCGCCAGCCATTACGCCTAATGTGTGACCGCGCAAATCAACAAGGTTCATCCGTCCAGGTGATGAGTTCGTCTGTGGTTTTTCTGGAGGCTGTTTCTGAGGTCAGGGAAAGGTCTGACTAACTGATCATGTAATTTTCGAACGGCAATCCCAGATAGTATCTACCCAGTAAAGCATAGATATCGGTACGACCCTGAATGTGTTGGGTGATCACATGCATGTCCTGAAATCGCCTCTGAATATCGTTAGCCTGGAATATGCTGTCCGTGCTGCACAGGGCATAGGCGATATCGGTTACGTCCTTGCACTGTCTAATGACGTGGGTACCTGCCATACGAAGAGCAATCTTATGTTCAGGGCGCAGTTCGTCGCCGTCATCGAGATCGCGCCAGACCTTGGCGACAGTTGTGTGCAGGAACAGTTCGGCGGCCTGCCACAGAGTCTCAGCGCGCCCGACTTGCCCCTGAATAGTCTCGTTGGCGCTCAACGTATTCTGATCGAAGCGCTTGACCTTCTCCGTGGTGCGCTGCAGTGCGAAGTCGAGCGCGCCCCTCGACACTCCTAACGCCACGGCTCCAAAGCCGCAGGCGAACAGCAGGTTCAGGGGAACGCGATACAGGGGAGGGTTGTCCGGGTTGATGCTGTAGCTGATGGTCATCTCCCCGGGGATCAGGAGATCTTCGACCGAAAACTGGTAACTGGCAGTCCCTTTCAGGCCGCTAACCTGCCATTCTTCATGAATGGTGGCGTCGGCTTTTGGCAGGAAGCACCAGAGAACTCGCTGGGTCTTGCCGTTTTCCTTTAACGGAGCGACGCCGACCAGCCAGGAGGCATGATCGATGCCGCTGCTGAATGACCAGTGGCCGTTCAAGAGATAACCACCTTCGACCTGAACGGCTTCGCATTTCCCGGGCGGGCCATTGGCAATAGCGGTGCCAGGATCTTGCCAGATCGCCCGTGTGGCCTCGTCCGGCATCTGGTTGGCAAGGGTCGTTAATATCGAGCCCTGATTGACGCACCAGCCGGTACTGCCGTCAGCCCGCGCAACGGTCTGAACCAGTTTGAGGAACTCAGGGTAGTAAAGTTGTTTGCCACCACACCTGGTTGGCAGCAGCAGACTGAAGTAATTGGCAGATTTCAAATCAGTCAGCAGGGATGCAGGGATCCTGCCGAGCTCTTCTATCTCGTCTGCATGACCAGCAATCTGCTGAATCAATCGATCATCGATGGGAGACATCATTTCACACCAGTTTTGCAATCAATCTACCATAAGCAACTGGAGAATGAAAAACGCCGTGTTATGATCTTGCCCCTCGAATTACGAGGAGGAACCATGAAATCCAAAGAGGTAGTGCTTAGAAAACGCCCTGAAGGCATGCCAACCGACGATGACTTTGAAATCGTCGAGAGAGAGATTGCTGACCCCGAGCAAGGTGAGGTACTGATTCACAATACCTATATGTCCGTCGATCCCTATATGCGGGGAGGTATGCGCGAGGCATCGCCGCTGGGTGAGCCATTGCACGGTGGTGCGGTCGGTAAGGTAGTGGCATCCAGAAACGATGACTTCAAGGAGGGGGGATACGTCAGACATGACTTCGGTTGGCGCGAATATCTGCTATCGGAGGGTAGGGGACTGCGTAAGATCGACGCGACCCTTGCGCCTCTTTCCACGCATCTGGGCGTCATGGGCATGCCGGGGCTCACCGCCTATGGCGGTCTCCTCGTTACCGGCGAGCTCAAAGAAGGGGAAAGAGTTTTCGTGTCCGCCGCCTCGGGAGCGGTGGGTAGTACAGTCGGGCAAATCGCCAGAATCAAGAACTGTACCGTTATCGGTAGTGCCGGCAGCGACGCCAAAGTTGACTACCTGATTAACGAATATGGATTCGACCATGCATTCAACTACAAGACTGCTAACATTCTCGAAGAGTTGCGAAAAGGTGCGCCGGAAGGTATTGACGTCTATTTCGAGAACGTCGGCGGCCGGCAACTCGAAGCGGCACTAGCGCACATTCGACTGTATGGGCGGATTCCCGTATGTGGGTTGATCGCATCTTACAACGATTTCGAAACGGCCACGCCTGGTCCACGCAATCTGGGTGAGATAATCCACAAGTTCGTTAGCCTTCGCGGTTTCGTGGTGTCCGCATTTGAACAACAGCGGCCGGAGTTCCTCCGTGACATGAGCCAGTGGATCAAGTCCGGGCAGATGAAGTACAAGGAAACGATCTTCGAGGGTATCGAAAATGCACCAACGGCCTTCCAGGGGCTTTTCAGCGGGGTTAACGACGGCAAGATGCTGGTCCGCCTCAGCGATGGCTAGGGCTGCTAACCCATGACCTGACCACCGTCAACATACAATGCCTGACCGGTAATATTCCTGGCATCCTCTGAAACCAGGAAGACGGTGGCCTTGCCCATATCTTCCGGTGTCTGCAATCTCTGCATGGGTATACGGGGCTTGGCAATGTCCAGGAACATGTCCGCCGGCGTCTTTCCCTCGGCTTCCGGATTATTCTGTATAGCGCGTTCGAACATCCGCGCTATGTTCGGTGTAAGGACATCCCCCGGACACACGCAGTTAACATTGATGTTATGTGGGGCCAGTTCGGTAGCCAACAGGGAAGTGAAGTGGACCACGGCAGCCTTGGTGACGCAGTAGGTAAACAGTTGAGGGTCCGGTATCACTGCGAGTCTCGATCCGATATTGACGATCTTGCCACTTCCCTGCTTCAAAAAGTGCGGTACCACAGCCCGGCACATCAAGAATTGGGTCTTGGCATTGAGTTCAAAGGTCCTGTCCCACACGTCTTCATCAATATCGACAAATGTTTGTCGGGTGCCGGGCGGTCTTGCCTGAGGACGCTTCGCCCTGACACCCCCGCCAACATCGTTCACCAGGATATCGATCTGACCAAAGGTGTCGATAATCTCTTGAACCGCCTGGTCAATTTGCTCACTATCGGTAACATCCGACTGTATGGCGTGCGATCTGCGGCCCATTGCCTTGACTTCATCGGCGACCTTGGCGGCAGTGTCGCCATTTAAGTCGACGACCGCCACGTCTGCCCCATCGTCCGCCAGACAGCGCACGATCCCTTCACCAATTCCTTGTCCTCCGCCGGTAACAATGGCCACTTTACCTTCTAGTTTCATATACGACTCCCTTGATTCAAATATCGATAGCGCAATGGTCCGAGCTGTCGGTCATTTCCGTTCGCTGCAGACCGAAATGTGCACGAGTTCCGGGTGCTTGTCAGATGAGGTTCAACCGCATTCCGCAGATGGCGACCTGGGAATCGGCGGAAATACAGTTTCTCTCTTGAGCTACTTGCAGGATTGCCTGGCGGTTACTGGTAATCAAGTCCAAACCTCCCAGTCCCTCCGGGCGACCGTCGTTGCAATTCACGAATCTAACCGAAGCATTATCCAGTTCAATGATGGGATTGCCGTTATCGTCCTTGTTAACCGGCATCTGCACGATTTCTCCCCAACGAGCCGACACAGCCGCTGGATCATCCACTTGCATTTCGGCGCAGGCGATGCCGGTTATCCGCTCCAGTCTCTGTCCAACCTTCCAGCCGGGGCCGCCGGCCGGGTGCCATGGGCCGTCGAGTTCCTGTGCATTCTCACCCAACTGTTCATTGATTTCAAAGAAGGACCCACCGGTGTCCTTCGGATGCATCTGCAGGTTCTTGAACTGGTCCGGTACATCGAACTGATAGACGATACGGATGCCCAATTCTTCGACGCGGGCACGCCTTCGTGCATGGTCATTGCACTGGGTGATTACCATGTAGCCGCCGTCACCGCCGCGACGCTTGAGATATCTCCCCCCTGCCGTATTCTCCTGAATCGGTGCAACGATTTCCAGGAACTGATTACCGATCGGCATGAGTACGTTTTCCAGACCAAAGTAGTCGATCCCCGGGTCTCTGTAACAGACCTCGATCCCCAATATATCACGAAGATCTGACACCACCTTTTTCAGGTTGCCGGTAACGAGTGCAATCTGTCTGAGCCTGAGCCACATGATTGAGTTTCCCTTGCCATGGAGTCAATGAGTTCGCGTTAGTATAACGATGTTGCTACGGATTGAGGAACCGCTGATGAGAAACCGGCGCACTCGTTAACGAGGGGTGTGCTAGAATCCTGTTTTCGCAAACGACAACTGCCCTATCCTGACGCCCACACTCAAGAACAGCAATCCCGTATGGCCTGCATACGGATGCACAGCCGCACGGGATGATCGAATGCACGTCAAGTTTTTGTGAATTGAGGAGTCAATCACTGCAATGAGTCTTATACGGCTTCATTCCGTGACCAAGAAGTTCGACGACAGGTTGATACTGCGCGACATTATCTTTCGCCTTGAGTCCCACGATCGGGTTGGTCTTATCGGCAAGAATGGAACGGGCAAGACCACTGTGTTGAGACTGATACTGGGACAGGAGGATCTCACTTCAGGAACTGTCGACACAAGCAGCGAAGCGACCCTCGGATACTTCTCACAGTTTTCAGAACTGCAAGATGAAGTGAGCGTTGTTGACGTACTCACCGAATTGTTTGCTGGAATCCGCGCCATCGAGACGGAACTGGATCAGATTGATGCCAGGCTCACTGAAATCGAAGACGACAAGGAACAACTTCAGGTGCTGGAACGTCAGGGAGAGTTGCACCATGAAATGGACCGACTCGATGGCTGGAACTATGCGAACCACATCGACATCGTATTGACGAAACTGGGCTTCAGTGCGTCCCGCCGTACCCAACCCATATCCCAGTTATCCGGGGGTTGGCGCAACCGGGCTGCTCTGGCCAAAATACTGTTGACCAAGCCCGATGTCCTGTTGATGGATGAACCGACCAACTTCCTCGACGTTGATGGATTGATGTGGCTTGAGCGGTGGTTAACCAACCACAAGGGCGCCTTGATCGTAGTCTCGCACGACCGACAATTCCTCGACAATGTGGTCAACCGGGTCGTCGAGATAGAGAATCATCGTTTGCAGGAGTACAGGGGGGATTTCACCAGCTACGTTCGAGAGAAGAGGATTCGTAGCAAGCGACTGGAGGCCCAGTTCCAGCACGAAGAGGAACTGCTCGCATTTGAATCTGAAGCCATCAGCGCGCGAAAAGAAGCTTTGAGGAGTGCGTTGCGTCCCAAATTGGCTCGCGGAGTGGCTCGCCGAAAGGCCAACATCAAGAAATCAGTCGAACCGCGCCCGGTCGACAAGATCATTACCGGGTTGTACCAAGGCCTGACCACGGCCAACGTGCTCTGTCGCGCCAGAGACATTTCAATATCATACGACGAGCCCATCATCGAAGGGCTGTCCCTCGAACTGAATCGCCGCGACCGGCTTGCCATCGTCGGTCCGAACGGCTGCGGCAAGACGACTCTGGTGAAGGTTCTGACCGGTGACGAAACCCCCGATTCGGGTAAGATCAGATGGTTCGGCAACGCTGCTTGCGCCGACTGTTGCTATTACAACCGTGTCTTTGACGAACTGGATCCCAGCGATACGGTGACGCACGCCGTCAACGTCATGCCACTGGCCTTTTACAAGCCACGTAAAACGGTGAACCGTTTTCTCTCCCTCCTGCAATTCTCGGAAATGGACTTGAAGCAACGCATATCTGCTCTGTCCGGGGGACAGCGGGCACGGGTGGCACTTGCCAAGTGCCTGCTGTCCGGTGCTGCCACCATTGTCCTGGACGAACCGACAAACTACCTGGACCTGACCAGTACCCAGGTCATGGAGCGTGCTTTGATCCACTTTCCCGGCGCCATCATCGTCGTGAGCCATGACCGATTCTTCATCGATAAGGTAGCCACGCGCCTGCTCATGTTCGGCGAGAACAGGGAGATCACACAGGTTAATGGCGGCTGGACGACCTGGGCAGGGAACCGAGCCGCAAAGGCCTGACGGATCACGTCCTTCGACCCCGATGGTCTTGTTGCGGACATTGGCAATTAGCTACATGACACACGTATTGAACGGATACAATGAGTTTAGGAACTGAATTCATGACTTCAGGCGAGCCCCGTTAATACATTAATGCTCTCGCCAAGTCTGGATCGAGTCGCAATCTCGATGGATGTCCTATAATGAAGCCTTGGCTTCCGACCGGAGGGAAATGCTATGAAAAAGTTGATTGTAACGATCTGTTTCTGTTGTGCCGCCGCAATGGCATTTGCAGGACATCACCTTAACGGCACCTGGAAGATGAACGTGGCTATCGGCGGCCAACAGGGCGGAACTGCAACATTCGTACTTACCGAGGGCGAAGGTGGCACACTAAGCGGGACCTATTCCGGTGCTCTCGGCACTGAAAACATCAAGGGAACTGTAAAGGGTTCCGAGATGGAATTCAGTTTCGACTCTCAAGCCGGAAAAATATCCTATAAAGGAACCGTCTCCGGCACGACCATCAAGGGCTCGTGCAGCTATGGTCAACTGGGCGCAGGTACCTTCGAGGGAGAAAAATCCGCAGCGGAATAGGTTCATGAGAGCTGAATTCAGGACCGCCACGTTGCACTTGTAGACCTGAGTCCTGTACTCCATGAGAACTGAATTCAGGACATCCCTGTAGCAGTCCTGTACTCTCGAGTGCATTCCCATCCGTGGATGTCCTGTACTCTCAAGTGCATTCCGTGGATGTCCCGTATTCCCATCAAATCCATGTGCGTCTTGTATAGCTCCGTCATCGTCGCTGCCGACAATTGACTTCACTGCCGGGCTATGGCTTATTTGGCTTCAATCACGTCCCCATGGAGTCAGAGGACCTATCGATGACCTACAACGCCTTGCAGCTGGAAAAGAATGCCGGAGACCCAGCGATTGCCCCGCGTGATCGGCGCACGGAAGGCAGCGCAGAGGAAGCCGAGCGTCTCGGTATCGTTAACAAGGTTGTCCCCCATGACGATCTGGACGTCGAGGCCCGCAAGATGGCGGAGCAGATTCTGGAGAATGTACCCGAGACCATCAGTACGATGAAAGCGTTAGTCAATCAATCCATGAGCCTGGATCTGGATACCGGCTTGGAGCGGGAAGCCGCCTACCATGACAATGGCCCGATATCCCCCAGCCAGGTGGGACGGCAACGCATGGAAGGGTTCTTGAAGAAGTGACCTGACGGTACTTGTCAGTGCAGACCCAGCTCTGACTCCATGGGCCAATCCTGAGCCACTGGCTCTGCTCAATGTTCGCCGTTACCGTATGCACGAGTGGCGTTGCCCATGCTGCGGAAATTCGCTACGCGGAAAGCCCCCTTATTGCTGAGCGTGTTGCTGCAGGGCTGTTGCCGCCGGTTGCCGAACGGCTGCCGCGCCATCCGGTGATCGTTAGACCACTTACCAGGGTCGGCGACTACGGCGGCACTGCCCGCGTCTTCGAATACGATCGCCATATATTTGTAAATACCGAAAACCCCCTGACCGTGGACACTGACATCTCGACACTGCTGCCTAATCTGGCGCGGCGATGGCAGTGGAACGCAGACAAGACCTGGTTGACGCTGGAATTGCGCGCTGGGCTGCGTTGGTCCGATGGTCATCCACTGACAGCGGATGACTTTCTGTTCTACCACTACGATCTGATGCGGAACAAGGAATACACGCCGGTGCCACCCCCACCGTGGGGCGAAACGGAGGTGGTCAGGATCGACGATCTAACGATTCAATACCAGTTTCCGGAGCCGTACCCATTATTCGAAAACCTCCTCGCGCAATACGGTTACTACTATGTGCCTAAACACTTCTATAGACGGTTTCATCCGGATTACGTAGACCCTGAAAAACTCCAGGAGCAGATTCGCTCCATGGGGTATATCAGCTGGCTCAATTTTGTCGCTGCCAGCCAAGGCGGGAGTGCCATGGGCGGACCCTATCCGCCGACCATGAGATCCCACTATCGCATCAGGCGCACGCCGACCCTCATGACCCTGGAGCGAAACCCGTACTACCACAAGGTGGATACCGAAGGGCGTCAGTTGCCCTATATCGATCGGGTCGAGTCGGAGGTGAGCGATAACGTCGAGGTTGTCACGGCGAAAGCGTCCACTGGCCAGAAGGACTTTGCCGGTTACACCCTCAATACACAGGATTTTCCGCTCTTCAAACTCGGTGAGCAAACCAGCGGCATCCGCGTTCTGGTGTGGAATCGGATTCACGGCAGCGACGTGATCATCCGGCCTAATTACAATTCTAGGGATCAACGATTGCGTGAGCTTTACTGGGATTTTCGTTTCCGCCGCGCCATGTCCATAAGTCTCAATCGCGAGGAGATGAATCAGATCATCTATTTCGGGCGCGGCACGCCGAGACAGTTTACTGTGATTCCCACCAGTGCATACTTCGAGCCCGAATTCGCCACCTCGCACGCCGAGTATGACCCTGCAACGGCCAACCAACTACTCGATGTCATGGGCCTGGCTGATATCGATGGTGACGGCTTACGTGAGTATGCGGACGGTGAGCCCCTCATCATCACCATCGAGTTCGTTGAAGTGGAAACGCCGAGGGCGATCACGCTGGAGTTGGTTACTGAGTATTGGCGATCGATTGGCATCGACGCACGCGTAAGGCTTCTGGAAAACGCGCTGCACAACCAACGCAGCCGGGCCGGCACGATGGCGATGAGTGTCTGGCACGGCGATCGAAGTACCGATCTCCTGTTTCCTGCGCATCCGGTATGGTACGTCCCCATTCACATTAACTGGGAAGGCTCCAAGTGGAATGACTGGGTACGTTGGTACCAGTCAGAGGGCCGCCTCGGCAGTAGGCCTCCTGCCGAGATCGCTCAGTTGCACACCTGGTGGGATGAAATGCGGGCGACGCCAAGCCTGGAACGACGCATTTTCCTGGGCAAGCGAATACTGCGTTCCACTGCTGAAAATCTTTGGAGCATCGGCACGGTAGGGCTCGCACCCCAGCCTGTGGTCATCAACGAGCGCTTGAAGAACGTGCCTGATGTTGGCTGGTGGGGTTGGGATACACGCTGGTCGTTGCCGTACAATCCGTCAAGCTGGTTCTTCGAAGGAGGACGCGCCCGCTGATCCCGTGACGCCCCCTCTTACAGTTGTTTGCACAAGGCCCTGTCGAAATCAGTCAGGTCTGATCCAAGCAACGTTGTCAGGGCTGAAATCAACCCCCTGCAATCGGTGGGAAGAAGACGACCTCGTCACCATCTGCCAGGGGATGGTCCGGCTTGACCATTGCCTGATTGACCGATACCAACAGGTTTTCCTGGCGCAGGGTGGTCGACCACTGGTCTCCCCGCTCGCTGCAGAGGAGTTCGATCAGCGAAGCTACATCCGTCAATCCGCCACGCCACGGTAACTGCTCCTGCTCCGAATCCATATCCAGATCCTGCCTGAGGTGCCCCACATACACTAAGTCGATCATTCCCGCTCCCGTTCACAAGCTGCTGACAGATGATTAGACCGGGCATACACTAAGTCGATTCCCGCTCCAATTCACAAGCTGTTTGACAGATGATTAGACCGGGTTATTGTGGCATCCAATGCCCCGATCTGCCTTCTTTTTTGGTATGGACCCACTGCCAAATCCCCGGTAACGCTAATTATCAGAGGGAGAACGCAGCCATAGCTGCTGAGATAGCCTAGGCGTGCTGCAGGAATCGATGCTAAGCGAATCGCTTGGCGTCGCCGATGACGCCGGCATCTCGCAGCGTGGTGATCTCATCATCCGTCAAGCCGAGTTCGGAGACGAGTAATTTATCCGTATGCTCACCGAGCCTCGGTGGTCGTTTCATGTCCACTTTCGACTCGGACAACCGTGGCGCAAACCCGAGCATCGGAACCTTTCCGTGTACCGGCAGGTCCATCTGATGGATGAAACCGCGTGCCCTCAAGTGCTTGTCGGTGTGGAGTTCGCTCGTGTCGAGACAGGCTGCGCAAGGCACACCGGCAGCGGCGATCGTTTCCATGGCCTCGTATTTCGTGCGTTCGCCGGTCCAATTCCTAACTTCTTCGTAGAGAGCGGCGCCGTTTTGATAGCGTCCCTGAACGGTTTCAAAACGAGCATCGATTAGCAGGTCGCCGCGGTCCATGGCGGCAAACAAGCCGTCAAGATGATCTTGAGTCACAGGCATCAGATAAATGTAGTCGTTGGGGCCAAACGGTTTGCAGGGATAGATGTTAACCGGCGGCAGTCCTCCCGCGTTGCCGCTGCGGGGTGCTGCCTGCGTTCCCCAGGCGGAAGCGATAAAAGTACGGGTCCGAACGTAATAGGTCATCGCTTCCTGCATCGAGATTTCAATCTGCTGACCGGCTCCAGTGCGTTGTTTCTGCACATACGCAGCCAGGATGGCCATTGCCATCTGTACGCCGGTACCGGCATCGCCCGTGGTGGAACCCGGCATCATGGGGGGACCGTCGGGTTCGCCGGTAATCGAGAACGCGCCGGCCGCCGCTTGCGCAATCATGTCCATGCAGCGATAGTCCGCGTAGGGCCCCGTGGTGCCGAAGCCTTTGATCCGAGCATGGATCAATCCAGGATTGACGTTGCTCAGATTTTCGTAACCGATGTTGAGTTTTTCGACAACGCCAGGACCGTAGTTCTCGACGAACACGTCGAACTTCGGCACGAGTTGCATGAATAGGTCGTGCCCTTTATCTGTGCTGAGATCCAGGGCGATGCTGCGCTTGTTAGAGTTCCACGCACAGAAGTAAGCCGAGTAGTCTTTGTTTTCCGTCCGACCGACGCCGCGGCCCGGATCGCCGTATTCCGGCGCCTCGATTTTAACGACATCGGCGCCCAACCATGCCAGGGCTTGTGTGCACGAAGTGCCGGCCTCGTACTGTGTCATGTCGAGGACTTTCATCCCATCTAATGCGGCCATAAGTATCTCCAGGGAAACTACCTATCCAGTGAATTCGGACTGCCCACCGATGCTCACGTTGATTTTTCTGCGACTGATCACCCGGAATTCGAGCGTCTTGAAATCAGGTGTCAGCTTCTCACTGCGGCAGGCAGGTGCAATAGTACCGTTGTTTATGTCAGATAACTAATCGGATCTGGGAATTCTAATACGTTGGCGCGGGCTTCTACGCCTCGACAATGCCCTCGGCAAAGCCGCGCGAATCTGTGTCAAGCGGCACGCAATCGCTGCTGTGGATGTACCAATCCAGCATCTGTTCCAGAAGTTGCTGCTGGATGTGCGCCAGATTCGCGTCCCCATACCGGTTATGCAGTTCCTGTGGATCGGCATCCAGGTCGTAGAGTTCGTGGTCACCCCCGGTTCGCCGCACCAACTTGTGCGTTGCCGTGCGAACCATGGCGGACCGGCAGACGGTGTCGGGACGCTCCTGTTGCTGCAGTCCTTTCGGCCAATAGATGCCGCTCCGGCTCCGGCCGATGTCTTGCGGTGCATCCTTGCCCTCGAAACAGTGCGGTTCATGGGCGTCGTATCCGCCTTCGGCAAAGACGGCACGATCCGGGTTGCCCTGCGCTCCGTGAAGTTGCGGCAGCATCGAGTGTGCGAAGTGAGTATGGTTTGCTTCGATACCGGCTAACGCCAACGTCGTCGGCATGATGTCGAAACACTCGATGGGCTCACAGACGACATGGCCAGCGTGTCCACCGGGGGTTCGGACGATCATGGGGATGTGGGTCAGACAGTCGTCCAGGGCGCTCGGCCACTTCTCCACCAGCCCATAGTCGCCTCCCCAATCGCCGTGATCTGAGAACATGAATACGGTGGTGCTGTCAGCCAATCCGGTCTCATCCAGCGCTTGCATAAGCTGACCAAACAGGTGATCCACATAAGAGATCATGCCGAGATAAACGGCCATAACTTTGCGCAGTAGCGGCTCGTCGCACTCGTCCAGTCGTCGGTACTTGCGGATCGCCTCGAAGTAACTTGGTTTTGCGTCGAGGCCGGCTGGTCGCAGCGGCGGCACGTCATCCGGATCATACATGCTGTACCAAGGCTGCGGCACTGTGTATGGAGGGTGCGGTAGTCCCCACGGCAGGTAGAGCATGAACGGAGCATCTCCCTCACTGCGATTCCTGAGGAAGTCGATGGCCTGCTGCAGCATGGGGACCTCGCCCGGGTCGCCTTCTCTCGGTGTATACAGAAAGCTTAAGTGGCCCGGTTCGTCCGGAGGGAAGACATTTTCGGTTCTCGCGCCCCAGCCGTAACGGTGCACCCGGGTGACCGAATCGGCAAACGATTCCGTTGCCAGCAGGTCGTTCTTGCCGATCCAATGCACGTCGTAGCCAGCCTGTTTCAGGTATCTAAGGGTATTGGGCTCATCTGGGCGCAGGCTGTGCCACAGTGTCCGATGCCCGCGCGTGTGGGGATACCAGCCGGTCATGAAGCTGCAACGGGAGGGCGTGCAGACTGTGTGCTGCGCGTGGCATTGGTCGAAGCGCGTTCCTTCGGCCGCCAGTCGATCGAAGTTCGGCGTCTTGACCAGCGGATGGCCGTAGCATCGCAAGAGATCGCCACGCATCTCGTCCGGATTGAAGTAGATAAAGTTCATAGTAGTCCCTCGTCACATCTGCAAGTGGCTAAGACGCACTCACCTTGTTTCTGCCGACCAATCTAGTTAGAAAGACAGCCAGTGTCCAGCTTGCTCGCCACTGCAAGGAATCGTTGTTACGGCTTCCCGGCATTGCCTGCTAACGATCCGGAGTTGTCGGAGGGAAGACGGACCACAGGAAATCACCGATGTTGTTGAGAACAGCGGAAAGGACCATCGCCGGCAACGGTTCCCATATTCGTTATACTGCTGCTATTATCGGCTTCCCCTTCTAACCGCGATCATACAAAGAGGACGAACACGTGAAACCTGATGCGATTCTGTTATTGCCGCAAAACTGGGGCCAGCGCCGACTCGAGCAACTCAGTTCCCTGGCGGCAAAAGAGGACCTGGTTACATTCAAGTTGGTCGATTCCGCTCAGCCGATGGAAGCCATCCTGCCGATGTGTGAGGGCTCAGAGGTGCTTATCACAATGGATCGTGTAGAAACCAACGAGATTGCAGTTCAGATCCCGGGCCTTAAACTCGTACAAACGTTCAGCGCCGGCACCGAACGCCTCGACAAGGCGCTGCTGCTGAATCACGGTATCAAGGTGGCCAACAACGGTGGTGCCAATGCAGTCTGCGTGGCCGAGTACGCCATCTGGTTTATGTTGACCATCGCCCACAAATTCGACCGCCAGATCGAAAGCGTTAGAGCCGGCAAATGGGCAGCGGGCATCAGCGGGCCGCTTGCGGAATTTCAGACCCTGGTCGACAAACGCGTCGGCATCATCGGCCTGGGTCGGATCGGCTCGCGTGTCGCCCGGCGACTGATCGGTTGGGAATGCGAGGTGGTCTACCACGATATCGCCACATTCGAGCCGGAATATGAACTCCGTAACGGCGCCCGACGCGTATCGTTGGACGAGCTGCTGTCAACTTCGGACATCGTCTCCCTGCACGTTCCGTTGGATAGCAGCACCAAAGGCATGATCGGCGCTGCGCAGTTGAGCGCGATGAAATCCACAGCGATACTGATCAATACCTGCCGGGGTCCGGTGGTGGTCGAAGCCGATCTGGTGAGCGCGCTTCGCGCCGGCGAAGTGTTCGGCGCCGGCATGGATGTCACCGAGGTGGAACCGATCGATCCGGACAGTCCGTTAATCAGCCTGCCGAATGTGGCTATTACGCCTCACCTGGGCGCTCGTTCCCTTGATTCGGAGCGCAACGCGGATCTGAATGTACTGCAAAATGCCGAGCGGGTCGCCCGGGGAGAGGAGCCACTCTGGGTCGTCGACCCAACCTGAGTTCCTATTCAGCTGCAGTTTCTACCAACTCTATCATCAGGCCGCGTGAAGCTTTCGGGTGTATAAACACCGGTATCCCTTGTTCTCGGGCCTCGGGATTGGCATTTATGAGGGGTACGCCTCTGGCCTGCAGGTCCTCGACAGCTGCTGCCAGGTCCTCGACCTCGAGTGCGGTCATATAGACACCCTCACCCCTCTTTTCCAGGAACTTGGCCACCGGACCTTGTCCTGCTTCCAGCGGTTCGATCAGTTCAATCACCGAATCGCCGATCTGCAGCAGGGCGTTTTTGATCCCGAGCGCCGGTAGGGTATCGCTCTGGTATGCCTCTATGCCGAAATTGTCGGCATAGTCCTTAGCCGCCGCTTCGACACTGTTAACTGCCAGATGGATTGCACGAATCTTGCTAAACATGGTTACTCCTCTCATATGGTGTCAGATCCACCGCCAGATTCTTAATCTGTGATGGTGTCAGCGTCAATGCTACGCAACTAAAGCTGAGATGGCAAAGCGCTGGACGGGACATCTCGTGAGACGTCCGTTCTAACGTCCGGTCTTCACATAAAGTGACTGTTGTAAGACTATGCCAGCATCCGAGTTTGTGGATAGCTAAACATAGCAACGGTTCAAATCAGCGCGGGTTCGGGTGAAACAACGTCTCGCCGTTGATTTTGAAAGCTGCGATCGCATCCTGACCAGCCCGGGAGGTCAACCACTCGACAAAACGGCGCCCTTCAGGTGCTTTGATATGCGGGTGTTTCTCCGGATTCACAAGGATCACGCCGTAAGGATTGAACAGACGCGGATCCCCCTCCACCATCACCTGCAGCGCGCCTTTGTTCTTGAAGCTCATCCAGGTACCCCGATCCGCCAGTGTATAGGCATCCATGGCACTGGCCGTGTTTAAGGTTGCCCCCATGCCGGATCCGGTTTCACGATACCAGGCCCCGGAACCGCGGGACGGGTCGATGCCGGCAGCGTCCCACAGGCCAAGCTCCTTCCTATGGGTTCCGGAGTCATCCCCTCGGGAGACAAAAACGAAAGACGCGGCGGCCGTTGCCGCCTCGACCGCTTTGCCGAGGGCAGCAGCGGCATCGCCCATGCCTTTGATGCCTGCCGGATCCGCTGCCGGCCCGACGATCACGAAGTCGTTGTACATGACATCCTGCCGTTCGATGCCGTGCTGTTCGGCCACAAAACGGTCCTCCGATGGGCGGTGATGTACCAGCAGCACATCGGCATCTCCGTTACGGGCCAACCGAATCGCCTGTCCTGTGCCCACCGCCACCACCCGTACCTGGATGCCGCTGGCTGCGCTGAATTGAGGGAGTATGCGGTCAAACAGCCCCGAGTTCTGTGTCGAGGTGGTGGAGGCGAGTGTAATAAAGGCCTCCTCGCCGGTGGCCATGCGTGTCAGGCTTAGCAGAGCAAGGGCAAGAAAAAGTCCCCGGCAACGTCTCATTCTGCAAATTCCTCCTCTTGCCCAGGTTTGTGAAGTGGGTGCTTGCGGTGCCACCAGAGCAGTTCGCCGCGAACAAACGCCTGGGCCAGGTCGTTTTGGGGCTCCTCGAAGAACTGTGCCGCAGGCGCGTGCTCCAGCAGGCGCCCGCGGTGCAGGAACATCACATCGTCAGCCAACCGGCGGGCCTGCCCCAGGTCGTGGGTCGTCATCACGATGCGAGTACCGGCGTCATGAATCGCCTTCAGAATCTCCTCGACCAGGTAGGTGGCCGGCGGGTCCAGACTGGCAGTGGGCTCGTCAAGAAACAGGATCTGCGGTTGCAGCGCCCAGACCCGCGCCAGCGCCAGGCGTTGCTGTTCGCCAAAGGAAAGCTGTCGCGCCGGCGCGCCGGCGAAGCGGCTGAGACCGGTTCGCTGCAGCACTTCGTCGATGATCGTGTTGCGTGTTTGCCTCGGGACACCGCGCACGGACAGGGCGTAGTCCACGTTGGAGCGGGCTGAGCGTCGCAGCATAACCGGTCGCTGGAATACCATCCCCTGATGCCGGGCAACGTCCGCGCCGGTACCGCCCTGCCATAAGACCTGTCCTGAAGTGGGCTGCAAAAGGCCGTGGCAGAGCCGCAGAAGGAGACTCTTTCCGGCACCGTTTGGACCGATAACGATGGTGCGCAATCCCTGTTCGAAGGAGCAGGAAAAATCTTTGATCAGACGTTTGTGTCGGTACTCGAAATTGACCTCTTCGAGTTGCAGGGGCAGGATGCTTTCGCTTGTCACTGGGCACTCCCCTTGGCCGGGTTAAGCACCTGATCCGGTTTCTGGATCAGCTGAACCAGCGCATTGACTCCGATGGAAAGCAAGATCAGCACAATCCCCAAGCCAAGCGCCAGGGCCAGGTCTCCCTTGCTCACTTCCAGCGCAATCGCAGTAGTCATAACCCGGGTGGCATGATCGATATTGCCGCCAACGATCATGACCGCCCCCACTTCCGCAATGGCACGGCCAAATCCGGCCAATACCGCTGTGACCAGTGAAAAGCGTCCATCCCAGAGCAGCGTCGGTAGCGCCTGCCTGGGTGTCGCTCCCAGAGAGCGCAACTGTTCTTCGTATTCCGTCCACAGTTCCTCAACCACCTGCCGGGTTAGAGAAGCGATGATGGGCACCACCAGAATAACCTGGGCGATGATCATGGCTGTCGGGGTAAATAACAGATTGAGTACTCCGAGGGGCCCGGACCTGGAGAGCAACATATAGACGATCAATCCCACCACTACCGGTGGCAATCCCATCAGCGAACTCAAGCCGACCACCACCGCGCGGCGGCCCGGGAAAGAGATGACCGCCAGAGTGGCACCCAGAGGCATACCGATGACAATCGCCGTCAGCACTGCCACCAGACTCACCGACAGGGAGAGCATTACGATCTCTGCCAGATCAGGGTCCAGGCTAATCAGCAGCGAGAAGGCAGCGCTGAAAGCCGCCGAAAATTCAGTCATGGGTGTCTCTTCGATGAAATCATGCCGTTGTCCAGCCAACTCCATCGCTGGACCTACAGTCAAAGGCTAATTGGCTGAGTATCAAGGCTATTGGTGCGTTCCGTCAATGACTAGCCGGCAACTCGTGACCATCTGCGGGACTGCACGGTCAGAGCGTCCGGACAGTTACCAGGACCCCCTCGTCAAGGGATTCCACGCCGGCGGGCATGGTACCGAGGCAGTCGGCTTCGCACAACGATTCCACGTGGGCGGAACCGTGAAACTCGCACGGCAGCACGGTTCCGTCGTCGGTGATCTTGGCGGGAAACCAGGATTCACGGGCGAACCGTTTGCGGCTGTGAGTTCGCGCCATGGGAAGGCGAAGGTTGGCCGGACGATAGTCATGCCCCATCAGTCGGTACAGAAAGGGTTTTACGAGGAGTTCAAACTGGGTGAAGGTGGCGACCGGATTACCGGGCAATCCGACGCAATAGCTGTTATCCGACACGGCGAAGGTGGTGGGCTTGCCCGGCTGTATGGCGATTTCGTCGAACAGGATGGTCAGTCCGTTGGACTTCATGATGCCGGGCACCAGGTCGAAGTCGCCCATGGAAACGCCACCGGACAGCAACACCACATCGCATTCCGCCATGGCTTTTTTCAGGGTGGCATCGAGTGACTCTTCGGTGTCCTTGGCGATACCGTAATAGGTGGGAGTCGCGTCGGCCGTCAGCACCTGGCCCACCAGTTGGTGACTGTTGCTGGTACGGATCTGGGAGACGTCCGGTTTGACATCCGGTTCGACCAGCTCGTCTCCGGTGGCGATGATACCGACCCGCGGTCTTTGCGCCACCTCCGGCCGCACGCAGCCCACCGAAGCCAGCATGGCGATATGTTGAGGCCGCAGTTGCGTGCCGGCTCGAAGGACCACGTCACCGAGCTTCATGTCCTCGCCTTTTAGGCACACGTTGTCGCGGGTGGACTCGCCGGTAAAACGGATGCGATTCTTGTCGAGTTGTTCGACCTGCTCGACCATGATCACGCAATCCGCACCTTCAGGCACCATGCCGCCGGTCATGATCTTGGCGCACTCTCCCGGGCCAATGGTCTTGCGCGGTATTTCGCCGGCTTTCAGGGTCTCCACAACCTCGAGGTCATCGGCCAGATTTGTCCGGCGACAGGCATAACCGTCCATCGCGGATTTCACGAACGGCGGCATATCCATGTCGGCGCGAACATCTTTGGCCAGCACCCGGTTCAGAACCTGGTCGAGCTCCACCTGCTCTGTGCCAAGCGTACCTGCCCGGGCCATCATGATTTGGTGTGCTTCGTTTTGCGTAATCATTTTGCGATTGTCTTGTCCCTAGACGCTGTAGTTTATGCGTTTTCCACATGCTCATTCGATAACGAGCCAGGAAAGTGGTACTTGTTCCTGCTTCGCTGTTCTCAGGATTCTAGCCCGGAATCAAGCCTGAATGAAAGCGGGGTTTTAGGCACTAGACGCGGTTTGAGGTTGAGGTTATAGTCCTAGGTCAACACACAATCACCGAACGAATGTGAGACGGGCCCCGGCATGTAGGGTCCTGTGGAAACCTAGGAGGAATGAATGAAGATTTTGCGGATTGATATGAGTACGTTGACATCGAAGTATGAGGATCTTCCCGAGGAGTGGAAGATAGTCGGCGGACGCTGTCTGTCTGCCAAGATCCTACTGGATGAAGTACCACCGGAAACCGACCCGCTCAGCGCCGAAGCCCGTCTGGTCCTTGCGGCCGGACCGTTGGCCGGCACGCATGCCCCTTCCTTCGGCCGCATGTCGGTCGGTGCAAAAAGCCCGTTGACGATGGGTATTAAGGAAGCCAACGTGGGTGGAACCTTGTCGCAGAAACTGGACAGACTCGGGATTCGCGCAATCGTTGTCGAGGGCGCTCCAGCCGACGGCAAGATGCACGTGGCCAAGATTACCAAGAAGGAGGTCAGCTTCGAACCTGCCGATGACTATGTCGGCATGGGAACCTACCCTCTGTCGGCGGCATTGCGCGAGAAGCACCACGCCAAAGCAGGTGTCATCAGCATTGGGATCGCCGGCGAACGCAAACAGAAGTCTGCCAGCGTGGCGCTGACCGACAGGGATGGCCACCCGGCACGACACGCGGCGCGCGGGGGTCTGGGGGCCGTGATGGGCGCCAAGGGTCTCAAAGCGATCGTCGTTGACGACCGTGGAACGTCTATCGTCAAACCGACCCAGCGCAAGGCCTACATGGCAACGCTCAAGCCATGGAATAAAATCCTCGATGAAGACAGAGGCGTGCAGACCATGAGCACTACCGGTACGCCTGGTGTGCTACAACCCCTCAGTCGCATGGGTAGCACACCTATGCAGAACTACAGTGGGGTGCCTGCCGAGGGCATCGAGGGTTTGTATGGGGACTATATCAGGGAAGTGGGTGACAAACGCGGCGGCAAGATGGATGCGTGCATGCAGGGCTGCATGGTGAAATGCACGGTTGTCCACAACGATGCCGAAGGCAATCACGTCACCTCGGCGCTGGAATATGAAACCTTGGCCCTCTTAGGGAGCAACCTCGGCATCGGCGATGCAGATGCTGTGGCCCGATTCGACCGCAAGTGCGATGACCTCGGAGTCGATACGATTGAGGTCGGCAGTGCGCTGGGTGTTGCTGCGGGCGCTGGAAAGTTCGCCATGGGCGACGTGGCTGCAGTAGATGCTCTATTGGACGGGATCGAAAAAGGCACTGACGATGGCAATATGATCGCCAACGGTGTCGTGAATACCGCCAAGGCGCTGGGAATTAATCGTGTCCCGGCATTCAAAGGTCAGGCGATACCTGCCCATGATCCCCGTGTCGGCAAACCCACCGGGGTGACCTACCACACCAGTCCCATGGGCGCCGATCATACGGCCGGCCTGCAGTACACGATGGAAGACGAGGGTGCGGTGGAGCATTCGTTACGGGCACAGATCTGGAATGCCACGCTCGACTCACTCGGCTTGTGTCAATTCGCCATATCGGGCGACAAAAACGTCACGGCGTCGTTCGTCAAGGATCTCCTCAATGCCTGCCACGAACTTAGCGTGACCGAGCAGGACATTGTCAATCTCGGCCGTGATACCCTGCGGGCAGAAGTTGAATTCAACAAGGGCGCAGAGATCGATGACATCGACAGTGGACCCGATTTCGTGCGCAGCGAGACCCTGCCACCCATGGGACAGGTCTTCGGCGTCGATCCTGCGGAAATGGAGAAGATCTGGGATAACCTCGACACGATTGCGGTCCTTTAGAACGCCGCATCGTTTTCAAAAACAGGAAGCACCCCGGAGTTCGTAGACGGACTCCGGGGCATCTCCTAACTAAGCTCACCTTCCTGCAGTAGAGATAGAAGCCGTCGCGGGTTCATCTCAGCTCCACTGAACTCACCTTCCTGCAGTAGAGATAGAAGCCGTCGCGGGTTCATCTCAGCTCTACTGAACTCACCTTCCTGCAGAAGAGACAGAAGCCTTCGCGGGCTTATCTCAGCTCTCGTCTGTGCAAAAACGAATAGTCACGATGGCGTCGAGGCATATGCGAGCCCACCGACGCAATGATGAGCACGAGGATGAGAATGGGGACGCGGTAGTCCCACATCCAAGGTATGCAGCAAAGCAGCAGTAGCTTGACGAGTACCGAGGCGCCTCGTGCCTGGAAGCACCAATACGGATACTCATACGCCTCGAACAGCACCAGTACCGAGCCGGTGAAGATCGTCAGATACAGCCACCACAGGAGTTGTTCGGCATCGATCGCAAAGACATGCCCACCAAACAAGGCTGACGCGGCCACTATGTGGACCGTTCTAAAGCCGATATTCCAATACCGTGTGTTCAACAACATGCCCTCGCGGAACTGTTTGGGGCCGGCACCTGACTTTAGTCGGCGCCGGCAGGGTGGTGGCATCGATCAAGCCTGCTCCTTGCACCATTGAAACATATCCGAATCATTTGTAACAAATCCGCATCGTGCACGTCTATGTCCTGAATTTGTAATGGCATGATTGAGGGATTGCGATGAAAACCAGGATGATGTTGCTTGCTTTGACAATAGCGTTGGCCTGCGCCTACTTCTATTTCGATGTGGGGAAATACTGACCCTTGAGTATTTCAAGTCTCAGCGGATATTGATCGATCAGGCAGTTGCTCAGGCACCCCTTAAGACCGGCTTGCTGTTTCTGGTGATCTATGTAGCTGTAACGGCCCTGTCACTTCCCGGGGCAACCCTGATGACCCTGGTGGCGGGCGGTGTGTTTGGACTCCTGGGCGGGATGATTCTGGTTTCGTTGGCATCCACAATCGGCGCCACCCTGGCGATGTTAGTTTCTCGGTTTATCTTCCGGGACATCATACAAACGAAGTTCGCCAGACAACTCAGCATGATAAATGAAGGCATGGCCAAAGAAGGGGCCTTTTATCTGTTTACGTTGAGACTGGTCCCGGTGGTTCCCTTCTTCGTCATCAATCTGGCGATGGGCGTGACGCACATCTCTACGCGTGTTTTCTTCCTGGTGAGTCAGATAGGAATGCTGGCGGGCACGTTGGTTTACGTAAATGCCGGCACCCGGATTGCCGAGATTGATTCCCTGACTGGCATTTTATCGCCGGCGATCGTACTGTCGTTCCTGCTGTTAGGCATATTCCCGCTGTTGTTGTTGAAGCGTGCCTCCATCGTTTTGTCAGTGGCCAGCATGGCCGCCAGGGACACCGTGCGCCGTTCTTTGCGCAAGCGTGTTTTTGATTCGTTGGCGACGATGCGGAAGATCCAGGTTTTCAGACTGGATCTGCCCTCGAACTTGGGCAGTGCCGCCATCACCGAGATCCACGCCTCCTGAACCACCTCGTCTGCAATGCGCTCGCCGACGATACTGACAGCGAGGGATTTCAGGCCGCTCTGATGGAGTCGGATCAGGTGCCGAAAGGAATCTTCATCCTTTCGTACCAGGCCTTCTACCAAGCCCGTTTCGTTCATGTCGGCAGCACCGCTTGCATGGATCCATGGTAATGGTTTGGCAGGGGCTTTTCATCTGCTGGCGGGCCTGGGCAGCACCCCTTACGCGTGTAGGCGATTGTCTGTGCTCCGGAAATATCCTGTCCTTTGTAAGCGAGAATGTGTGCCCTCTGGGAGAGAGAGTGTCTGTCCTGTGGGAATCAACGCTGAAATCAAAGTATTTAATATAATTATCAAGATATTTAAGTTATATAGTTGCAATAATGACATATCTGGATTTAGAATGACGCTGTATTCCCCACAATTGGAGTTATGCGATGCAGGAGGAGATCGAGAGAATCCTGACGATGGTGAAGAATGGCAGTCTGACGGAGGAGCAGGGCGCCGAACTGCTGGCTGCACTGGTGCAGGACGAGCCGGAAGAAGGCCGACGTTCCGGCCGGCCGCGAGGAGAACGCCGCGCCGAACGGTTCGCCGACCGGCACGCAAAAAGGCACGCCGATAGGCACGCCAGAAGGCACAGAAGCAAAAGACACGGGAACGATCATTCGCAAAACGGATTCAGCAACGTGCTGTCGCGTGTATCGCCGCTGGAGGGAACCGACTACATCTGCGAAAACAACAAGGTCAATGTAAGTTCCATCCGGAGTTTGAATCTGCAGGGCGCCACGTTTTCCGACAACCGACTCAACGCGGCCAAGCTCAGCCAGGTGACACTGGAAAAAGCCAAGATGACTGGCTGTGGACTGGACGGCTCATCCCTCAGTGATGCGTCTATCAGCGAGGGAGAACTGCAGGCCCTCAAGCTAAACGGGTCCAAGCTCCGTGGACTGACCATGAAAGGAGCAGAAATGAAACAGTGCAGGTTCAATGGCACAAAAACTACGGAGCTGGAATTGACGGATAGTCGCATGACATCGTGCCGGTTCAACGGCGCGTCTATCGCCCAACTGAAGATTACGGACCACAGCGAGGTGACGGAATTAAGACTGAATGGCAGTAAAGTAAATGAGATGGGGATCGAGGCGTCCAAGCTCGAGGACGTAAAGATCAGTGCAACTGCCTGCAGAAACGTTGAAATCGGGCACTCAACAATACAAGGTTTCCGCTTTGAATCTAACGATCTGGTCAGGGTCAAAGTCACTCGGGACGGCATTGAAAGCGATGCCATTCACTCTGACGATTCGGGTACCTTCTATCTCGATTTCAACGCGATGCGTGCCAACCGCGCTCGACTTGAGGACGTAAAGCTCCATCAAATGCAGATCAGTAACTGCAGATTTACGAACTGTAAGCTGAACAATGTCAGCCTTTCAGGGTTCGAGATGAAGGACCTGACGGTGACCGATCTACACATTCAGGATCGCCAGATAACCAGAATGGAATAGCTATCTGACATTATTGCCGAGTCGACTACCCTTAAAGAAGCATCCTAACGGTGATTTGGCGCCGGCGCGCAATTCGTTATGAAAGAATCAATTAAACGCATTCAGGGACTTGTAAAAAACGGCACACTCTCTGAGGAGCAGGGCGCTGAATTAATCGAAGCGCTCGCAGCACGACAGTCAAAGGGGGCGCGAGAGGAGGATGCCCCGGAAGAGGCCCGCCAGGGGAGATCACGGCATGGCACCGATCGATCCTTTCAAGATAGGATCGAACGGGAATTCCGCCGCAGGTTTTCAGGAAACAAGAGCGCAACAGCCAATATAGAGGGCCTCGCTGCTGTAGCCGAAGTGGTCTCGCAGTCGCTGCAGGTAGCCGAGTCTGTGGGTGACGTAGTGCAGAGAGTCATCTCCAGGACGGTGAAGCCCACCTCCTGGATGAATGAGACGAATCCCGTGGTGCTGTCCAATATCGGCTCGGTAGAAGGAGCGGACTACACGCTGCAGGATAATCGGATCAATGTCAGTAACATGAACGGACTCAACCTGAATGGATCGACGTTCTCTCACAACCGAATCAATGCATCTCGAATAAACAATCTGGCAATCGACTCCGGTGAAATGTCTCACTGTACCCTGCACGGGTCTTCCCTCAGGGATACGGATGTCAAACGGGCCGAACTGATTCATCTGAAACTTATCGGATCCAAACTCTACAGGACCCTCCTCGAAGAGGGAGAGATCAAGCAGGCCGAATTCAATGGTTCCACCAGCAAGGGGTTATCCGTGAAGGACAGCGTGATTGACGGGTGGCATCTTAATGCCAGTGCCATTCGCGGACTTGAAGTCATTGAAAAAAGTGAAGTATCGCAGTTTCGATGCAATACCAGCTTCCTCAAGAATACCGCGATCATCGCCTCCTCGATCAGCAATCTGCGCATGGACCTGGTCAATCTGAAAGGTCTCGGCATTACCGGATCCGGATTCAGCAGTGTCGGATTTGAAGGTAGCAGGTGTCGAATGAGAGAGGTCGTGTTTGCTAACATGCAGGTTAAGGGCAGCAAATTCGTTAATTGTGAGTTCAGGAATGTCGCCTTCACTGGATTTGAGATAGAAGACATGACGTTGCGGAACATCCACCTGCATAATCGTCAGGTCACCAGCAGAGAGCAACTATCAGACATCCTCGCTGAATCACAGCGTCCATAGAGAACGCGGTACAGTTGGAGTTGAGCTATGAAACAGATTAGTGCGGACATATTGTGTCCCACCTGCAAGGGGCCCCTATATCCTTGTGTTCTGGAATGTCGCGAATGTGGCATAAAGATCGAGGCCCAGTTTGAGGGCAGCGAGTTCGCCAAGCTGTCCCCGGATGAGTTCCACTTTCTGCGTATTTTTATCAGTTGCGAGGGGCGCATCCGGGATATGGAGTCTGCATTGGGGGTGAGTTATCCAACGGTAAAGACCCGTTTGGCTTCGTTGAAAGAAAGGCTCGAACTGTCCGGTGACGTGACTGGTTCAGTCGACGAATCGATCGAAGCGGAGACAGTTGCCCATCCCGAAACGGACCCGGACCAGCAGCAGGATAAACAAGAGGACGACCTCAACATATCCTCATTGTTAGACTCCATGGAAAAAGGTCTGGTCGGTTTTGACGAAGCGATGAAGAAGTTGAAGGATGACGATTGATCCGGCGCAGCGTACTCGCCACTGCGCCGCGACACGACTTGCCTGCAGATTCCAAGAGAGTATATTAGCCCCTGCATCAGCCAGGGAGATTAGCCTTGAAAGCACTTATGTTAGCCTTTCTATCCGTCTGGGCTACAACATGCTGGGCAGAATTCACCCCAATCAAAACTGAAGTAGCCATCAGCGGTGACAGTCAGATTACCGAGACCGTCTGGCGTGCGGGAGTGGCACCGGGCGGTAGCTACGACCAGATACAGGTGCACCGATATCACAAGCCGGGCAAGAGCAGTGCTGTGCTGTTGTACCTGCCCGGTACCAATCAGAACGGCGAGATTGCGTTGACCGATGAAGATCACAATCTGTGGGTTTACCTTGCCAACCGCGGTGTGGATGTCTACACGCTGGACTATCGCACGCACGCCATCCCGTCCGAGGGAGTTGTCGACCCCGCTTTTGCCCGGCACTGGACACTGGACAGGTTTGTCGAAGATGCTGAGTTGGCCGCCGAACTGGCGCGCAAGACCTCCGCCAGGCAGAAGCTGTTCGTGGCAGGATTCAGCCGCGGCGTGACCTATGCGTATGCTTTGGTTTCACGCTCAGCGCAATCCTCGATTGCAGGCTTGATCGCTCTGGACGGTAGCTTCAAGCAGTACCGTGAGCAACCCTGGCAGGGGTACGAAGGGGCGCTGAAGGCCCTGACCGACAGCGGTCGATATATATCTGATCTTGCCGGTCGACGTGGATGGGAAAATCGACACCAGTTGATGATGCAGACCTATTCGGATTCGTCCGCCGCCGCTCTCGACCCCAAGTATGCCACTATCGGTGAGCAGTTGACCGAGACGCTTTACAACGCCTGGGGGCCGGGCGTGCTGGCCAATCCGAAAGATGGTGTTTCCCGAGTTGAAGTATTGGCGTTGCTGCTGGACGGCTACGATCGGTATTTTCCAACTATTCAGGGCCTGCAAGGCAGAGCGCTCGCGGCGCAGAATAATGATCCCAGGACCACTGTGGATGACACCTGGGGCTCCTTTGAGATTCCCATCATCTACTTTGGCAGCAGCGGCATGAATGCGGAATTCCTGCTCAGTGGAATCTACTCCGCCAGCCACAGTGGATCAGGTAAAGTGTCCATCCATGTGCTGGAAGACTATGGGCACCTTGATGTTCTTGTTGGAGAACAGGCAAGAGAAGAGGTCTACGATCCAATCCACAACTGGATCCGAGCCAACAGCCAGCAATAGCCCACTGCGTTATCGTGCCCCAACGGCAGACCTAACCAGGCTCACCCTCTAGTGATCCCGTTAGGAGCTGCCTTCAGGATGCTGCGGCTGCCGCAACATTGGCCACAGAGTCGGCCCATCAGGAATGCTGACGTCCCGCAGGATCTCAAAGCCGTGGCGTATATAGAAAGAGATGTTTTTCTGGTTGGATGATTCCAGATAGGCCGGCAGATTCTGCTCATCGCACTGTTGCAGAACCGATTGGAGCAGGGCTGGACCGACGCCCTTGCCCCTGTGCCGGGTATCCGTGCCGATTACGGAAAGGTACCAATGGGGTTGCTTTGGATGAATGTGCTGCAACGCTTCCTCTATCTGCAGACCGCGGACAAAACCGCCCCTGAACAGCCAGGACATCTTCATATAGGCGACAACCTGATACCAGAAACCCGGTTTCGGCGAATCCGGCTTTAGCCAGAGCGCAGCACCCTCCAGTCCATCGGTTGTCAGGGCGTGACCGCTACGGATGTATTCCCTGATTGCCATGCTGAAATAACGCAGGGCACATCGTTCCCATTCCCTTTCCGTAAAGAAAATCCAGCGCATAACGGGATCCTGATCGAATGCCGCTTGAAGCAGTGACTTAGATTGACGATATCCTGACTGGTGATCTGTCGGACCGTGAGAGCCATAGCATTTCCGCAGAGGGAGGCCCCAATGGCTTAGCCGAATCAGGAATCCAGTTCTTCGAAAGAGATGATGGTCTTGGACACGATGCCGTACTCGATCGCTTCGTCAACCGACATCCAGTAATCCCGGTCCGTATCCTTTTCGACCTGTTCGAGGGGACGGCCGGTTTCATCGGCAATGATCTGGTTGATTCGTGCCTTTGTCTTGACCATCTGATCTGCTTGAATCTTGATGTCGGTTGCGTCTCCCTGGGACCCGCCGGAGGGTTGATGGACCAGATAGCGGGTATTGGGCAAAGAGTACCGGTTCTCCTTCTTTGCCGCCAAATAGATGTTGGTGGCGGCGCTCGCCACCCAACCGGTGCCTACCACACGAACGTCCGGTTTGATGAATTTGATCATGTCGTAGATGACATCACCCGATTCCACGTGCCCACCTGGTGAACTGATGTAAAGGGTGATCGGCTGATCACCTGCAGCAGCCAGTGCCAGCAGTTTCTCCGTTACCGAGCGCGCGGTTTTTTCCGTTATCTGACCGAAGATGGAGATGGCTCTCGATTTGAACAGCTTTTCGTCGAGAAAGTTGAATGCGGATACCTGATTCGGCTGGACTTCGTCGCTCATGTTGCGGCTCCGTGGACAGTGAGTGGTGCAAGACGTGGTGACAACAGCGGCGCGTTCAGCATCGCGTTGTTTATCGTCGGCTGACTACCAGTATGCTTTGTCAATATTGGGACATCAAGGTGAAAAACAAGGGTAACTGCTTGATTTGCCACGATGGTAACGGCATCCTTTTTGATATGGTTACCAACCGCCCGCAGGCCGCAACAGCCTATGATTGAATCGGTCTCTATCAGGCGAGCTGACAGGACGGATATTCCGGCAATCGTGGGGATTCAAGACAGTGCCCTGAAAGCGGTACAGGATCCAGGCCGGGCGTTCTCACTCGAGGCGTGGCAGGCTTTTTTTGATGCCCCCGGCACATTTACCTACTTGTCTGAAGCCGATCAGCCCTTCGGATTTGTGACTGCCGGAGTGCCCCTGGAAGAGTACTACCTGGACGGAGCACACGGCGAATTGATCGCGCTCAATATTCTGCCGACCCACTGGGGCCACGGCTATGGCAAGAAGCTGCTGGTACATGGCATCAGCGTGTTGAAGAGGCGCAGCTTTGAACGCGCCATCGTCTGGGTGGCGACCGAAAATGAGCGGGCGATGGCGATCCTGGTCCGGCTGGGTTTCAGTCCAAATGGTGCTGAAAGGATTACCAATAGCGGTGATGCAAGCTATCAGGAAAACTGTTATGAACTGGGATTGGGAGACTACTTCTGATTCTGCAATCGATCTGTAGTAGCGGCGGGAAAAGATCTGACCCTGTTTTCCGGTCCTAAGTTGGATAGTTCCGGTCAGATGTGGTGCAGTCCGGAGGGTTCCGTCGAGCACACTGGTGAGGCACACGGGCAAACATCAAATCCATATTGGCAAATAAGGGCATTGGCTATGAAAGAAAAACTGATGGGCAGCTTAGCGGTCTTGGTGATAAACATTTCCTCCATCTGTCTGATACTCGGACCCATTGCGGTTTACGCACAGGACATGTTTATCCCGGAGGACACGGATCAGTATAGCCCTGGAATCGGTATCGGTGAAACATTCCCGAACATCCGCGCCAGGCAGGGTCAATCTGAAAAGCGCACCGTGAACGAGTTTATGGGAACGAAGGGGCTGGTAGTCTATATGAACAGATCGGTCGACTGGTGACCCTACTGCAAGAAGCAGCTCGTGCAGCTGCAGGAAAGCCTGGCTGACTTCGAACAGTCGGGCCTCGGGGTCATCGCCATTACCTACGATGCACCACAGAAACAGCAGCCCTTTATAGATAAGTTCAATATCCAATATCCAATATCCAATCCTGTCCGATATCGAAGCCACGACGGTTAAGGCCCTCGGCATTCTCAACCAACAATACAGCGAAGGGCAGCCTGCCTACGGCATACCCTATCCCGGAATTTACGTGTTGGATACTAACAAGAAGATTGTGGGGAAAGTCTTTATTGAAGGCTACAAGCAGCGCGTGTATGCAAGCTCTGTTCTGGCCTATGCGCGCAAGGTGCTGGCATCAAACTGATGGATCAGGGCGGTAGATCCTGACCCGATTGAACTCCTCAGACTCGTTGATGTCCGGGATGGTGGTTGCAGTCATCTGCTCGATCACCCGGTAGCCCTTGATGGCTTCGCTCTTCATGCGGGAATCCGCTGCCAAAACCTGAGGTGCCCTTTGCAGGAACTCCGCCAGGAAGTGGTGATTGTCCCGATCGTAGAATACATCGGCAGCGATGATCATCTCGAAGGGTTGCGTGATCTCTTCGATGGATTGGGTGAGTTCGACCGATACGTTGTTTAGATCGGCATTGGCACTGGCGGCGTCGAGCGCGTGGCAATCTATATCACAGGCGTAAACTTCCCTTGCCCCCGCCTTGGCGGCTGCGATGGCGACCACTCCGGATCCTGAACCAAAGTCGATGATCTTTCTGTCGGCAAAACAGAGCGGGTGGTCGAGTATGTAACGGGCCAGTGCCTGACCGCTCGCCCAGCAGAATGACCAGTAGGCCGGGGCATCCATGATCGCCAACATCTCGTCTGAGGGCAGGGGGCCGGTGGGATAATCGGCTGCTAACAGGTAAAGCTGAATATCGGGGCAGAGGGGTAATCTGGTGACTGCGATGTTGCCCCGGGAAACGGTCAGTCGTAAGTTCCTGCGCAGAGTTGTTAGGGACACGGTAATGGCAACCTGTGGCGGTGTAATCAGCAAGTGCGATGCACCAATGATACACACTTTTTCTACAGTATGTGCTCGACGCGACAAGCGTCTGCTGTTGCTGGTATGCAACCCGGTGACTGAATTGAATCCATGCTATGCTGCGCCTCTGAAATCTCACGCGACGACGACTTTCGGGGCCAACTGGCCAACGGCAAGCTAATTTTGAATAGATTGACAACCATGCTGACCTCATCGCTGCTCCTCTTTGCCTCGGTAACTATGGCAGAAGCAGCAGAGAATGTTGACGGTGATCCACAAGCCCTGCATCGAATTGCAGCGGCCGTATCCGCCCGCAGAATTGAAGCCGATATCGGTACACTGGTTGGCTTCGGTACGCGACATACCCTGTCCGATACAACGTCCAGCGTTCGTGGTATCGGCGCAGCACGGCGATGGATTAAGGCCGAGTTCGAAAAGATCTCCGCCGACTGTGGCGGTTGTCTTGCCATTCAATACCAAAGGGAAGTCATCGAGGGAGAGAGAAGGATACCCGATCCAACGGAAGTGGTGAACGTGGTGGCGATCCAGAAGGGAACGCAGCAGCCCAACCGCTACGTAGTCATGTCGGCAGATATCGATTCCAGAGTATCCGATCCCATGGACTTTCAGTCTGACTCTCCCGGCGCCAACGACAACGCTTCCGGAATGGCGGGCGTTCTGGAAGCCGCCAGGGTCTTGTCCAAATACAGGTTTCCCGGTTCAATCGCATACGCCGCATTATCCGGAGAAGAGCAGGGCCTCTTTGGCGGACGCATTATGGCCGGTATCGCCAAACGGGAGGGCTGGTTTGTAGAAGCCGTGCTCAACAACGATATGATCGGTAACATCGCCGGCATCAACAACATCGTGGACAATCATTCGGCGCGGGTGTTCTCGGAAGGCACAAGGGTGGTCGAGACGCAGGAGGAGGCGAGGATACGCCGCTTCTCGGGTGGTGAGGTGGATTCGCCTTCAAGAAACCTGGCGCGCTATATCGATCTTATGGCCGACCGTTACATTCCCAATCTGGATGTGATGATGATCTACCGGTTGGACCGTTTTGGCAGAGGCGGCCACCATCGCCCCTTTAACGAAGCGGGATACCCGGGTGTACGTATCATGGAAACCAACGAGCATTACCATAGGCAACATCAGGATATTCGAGTGGAGGATGGAATCGAATATGGTGATGTGCTCGAAGGCGTGAACTTTGACTACGCAGCCAAGTTGACCGCACTGAATGCGGTAACGCTGGCTTCCCTGGCGTGGGCACCGGGCCCGCCGACGGACGTCAGTATTGAAGGAGCAGTCAGTCCGCACACCACCCTGAAGTGGCGCAGGGGAGAGGATGCGGCAAGCTACAAAGTCTATTGGCGATTGACTACTTCGCCCGTGTGGACAACGAGTCGGGAAGTGGGTGATGTGGCGCAGTACACGCTGGAAAATGTGGTGATCGACAACTATTTCTTTGGAGTGACAGCGCTATCTGCATCCGGCTTTGAGAGCCCCGTGGTATTCCCCGGTCCGGCCGGATCGTTTCAGAGTGCAAGTGACGCGAATACTAACGATTGATATTCGGGGAGCAGTTTTCCGAACACTCACATTCACCATCCATGCGAACAAGAACTGTATCAGGCGGCAAACGAGCCGCGAAGTGGAGTAGTGTCCATGTCCAGATCAGAAATAAGCCCTGATCAATTGATCGACCGGGAGATTGGCCCCGTAACCATTCTGTTTGGCCATGAGAACGGCAAGTATCCGGATGGCAACGCCGTCCTCGTATCGGGCGCGCATGAGACTATCATAATCGATCCATGTCTTGGCGTTGTTGCCAGGAAGGACCGATTGCCCCGGGTAGACCGGGTGTTCCACAGCCATGCTCACGAAGATCATCTGTCCGGCAGTCATCTGTTCCCGGACGTTCCCTGGTATGTGCACGGTGAAGACCTGGCAGGTCTCCAGTCGCTGGACGGCATGATGGCCATGTATGGTGTAGAGGGACCGGGTGTGGGAGAGTTCAAGAAGATGGTAACGACCCAGTTCAACTATCTGCCGAGAGAAGATGCCCATACCTTTGTCGATGGGGACCTTTACGATCTCGGTGGTGTAACCATTGAAGTGCTGCACACCCCCGGGCATACGGGAGGTCATTGCTCCTTCCTGATCGACTGGGGAGCAACCGAAGGCAGATTTGTGTTCCTGAGTGACATCGAACTGACCGGCTTTGGGCCCTACTACGGGGATGCGTGTTCATCCCTGGTGAGTTTTGAGAAGAGCATCGAGAGGCTCAAGCACATCGATGCTCGCTGGTGGCTCACCTTTCACCACAAGGGATTATTCGAGCCGCGAGAACATTTCCTTCTGAAACTGGAACAATATGGAGGGGTCATTAAAAGCAGAGAGCGCCGCTTGCTGGAGTTCCTCGCCGAACCGCGTTCAATGGATGAAATCGTTGCCCATCGTTTTGTCTACCGACCGGGAGTTGTTGACGGTAACATGGTGGACAACACAGAACGTCGCAGTATGGCAAGACACCTGGAGCGATTGCTCCAGTCCGGCACCGTTATCGCCATGGATGATTCCCGCTACCGGATTGTTTAAGGGGAATGAAAGATGGCTATCGATGTTGACATTGAAACGATTGGCGAAGACGTCAGGATGCTCGAAGGTATTCGGACCACTCGGGCGATCAGACGGATCAAACCGGATCCCGTACCCAACGAATTGATACGAAAGGTCTGTGAGGCGGGCACCTTCGCTCCCAACGGTGGCAATCGACAGCCCTGGTTCTTTATCGCGGTAACGGAAAAGGAGAGGAGAGCCTATATTGCCAATCTCTATCGGAAGACGTTCACCCGTTATATTGCTACGCCGCTCAAGGCGGCAGAAGACCCCGCGTATCCGGATGCCAAACGACGCAATATGAACGCGGCCATCTGGCTGGCGGAACACCTTCATGAAGTGCCGGTACATCTGTTTGTGGCGGGATGGACCAGGCGTGGTGCGCCACAGACTCAGGCTCTGTTTCCCGCGATTCAGAATATCCTTCTGGCGTGCCGCGCCGTCGGGCTGGGAGCTTCCCTTACTACCGCGCACGTGGCCTACGGCAAACAGATCGACAGCTATCTGGGGCTGGCGGAGGATACGCCGACCATCGCGCTCATCCCAATCGGCTGGCCTATCGGTAAATACGGCAAACCGCCGAGACGGTCGGTGGATGAATGTCTGTTCTTCGAGGAATATGCCGGCGCACCGCTGGCGCCCAGGCAACAAGCTGTACACTGAGAGGACTTGACGATGGCACATTGGAAACCCAACTGGCCGGTGGAGGTCAATCACGTCGAGTCCGACCTCGATGTCTTTAGTACGGTTAACATCAAGAGCGGTCGCATTTATCACAGCTATTTTCTGACGCACAAAAGAGGCAACACACTCTTCCATGGGCCGGACAGCCGAGCCTTCTATGATGAGTTCTCGGGTTTTTTCGAGGACCATGGCGGCATACAAAACCACCTTTTTACGCATGCACCCGAGACCTCGAAGCCCGGGTGCGAGATCCCCGTAGAGAAATGGAATACAACCAACTGGCTCTCCGAACTCGATTATCCACACCTCAGGAAGGACGTCAGAGAAGTCCAATTCAGGAACCCAAAGAGCAGCGGCCGCTGGATACCGAATATCAAATGCATTCCACTGCCGGGCCATATGCCGGGATTTACAGGCTATCTCGTGAAGTCCGCCGGAAAGTCCTACCTGATCAGCGGCGATTTCGTCATCGTCGGCGCCGGGGGCCGTGGCTGGCGGGCACCGGTTCCGACTGAACGAATGAGCAGCTATGCACTCAGCAGTATCGAAACGGTAAGAGAGCTGAAATTCGATGCCTTTCTACCTAATCAATCGATAAAGGAACGCCCAATTCCCTGGCCGAGAGAGCGGAAGGAAGAAATCCTCAACGGCGGAGAATCTTTCGTCAGGAGGAAGTTCCGCATCAAAGCTTAGGCCGTCTCCTCGGAAATGAAAACCATCTTGCCGGAACAGTCACCGATCACCGTCCAGCTACGGGTCACTGGCTGCGAGAATCTACGTTAGATTTGCCTTAGCTGTGCCACGATACATGACTGTGGAAACGGTTCTCGACAACAGTGCTCACGGTACAGCGTGTGTCAGTTGGCACATGTCTAATACCTGCCACTAGCCGCCAATTCCAGTGGCTGAACTTAACCGACTGCGACCGGAACTACATAATCTGAATAGCACGCTTTAGACCGGCAGAAAACGATCGGGAAAAAGGCATGGAGCGGCCCTTCCCAGCCTATACAGGCGATGATCCCTATATCTTCGTAAGTTACTCCCACGAAGACAGTGATGTCGTGTTCCCCGAAATCCAGTGGTTGAAGGATCAGGACTGCAACATCTGGTATGACGAAGGGATTGTGCCGGGTTCCGAATGGACCGAAGAACTGGGCAAAGCCATCGAAGAAGCGGATCGATTCCTGTTCTTCGTCACACCGAATTCGGTGGCATCCCAATACTGTCGTGATGAACTGAGCTTTGCTCTTAATCACAAAAAGAAGACCCTCATCGTATATCTTGACAAGACCGATCTCCCTGTGGGACTGGAGCTGTCCATTGGAACAAGACAGGCGATCTTGAAGCATGAACTTCGGGAGCAGGACTATCGGGACAAGCTGCTGGCCAGCATCGCTGGTGACATCCACATAGATACCCCGGCACGATCAGCCAATGGGAAACAGATTTCAATAGCGGCTGTCCTTGGGATTGCTCTGTTGGTCAGCATGGGCGGCTGGTTCCTATACATTAGTATTGGATCTGAATCAGCGATCGAAGAGCCGGGCACAGAGAGCGAGTCGCCCGCTAACGATCCATCTGGGCCGGTCACGCCGGCACCGGGTCAAGAACAGCGACCAGGTATTGCCGTGCTGCCATTTCTCAATATGAGCGACGATCCATCCAACGAGTATTTCAGCGATGGCATTTCCGAGGAAATACTCAATGCGCTGGTGAAGACGAACCAGCTACCGGTGATCGCCAGGACCTCTTCCTTTCAGTTCAGGGGGCAGAATCTGCCTGTTCAGAAAATCGGTGATCAACTCAACGTGAGTCACTTGCTGGAGGGCAGCGTTCGCAGGTCTGGGAATCTAGTTCGGGTCACGGCACAACTGATCGATACAGCGAGCGGCACTCATTTGTGGTCCGAGCGTTACGATGGTGCTATCACCGACATATTTGCCTTGCAGGACGAAATCGTGGGGAAAGTCGTGGCTCAAGTCGGGATCGCGCTAGGGAGGGACGCGAGTCAGCTTGTGTCAGAACAACGCGGGCGCGCGAATGCGGAAGCCTACGAATTATATCTGCAAGCGCTCTATTTCAGTAATTCGGGTAATCCGTATGAAGTTGAGAAGGCGATTCCCTTGTTTGAGCAGGCAGTGGCACTCGATCCTGAGTTCGCTGATGCCTGGGCTGAGCTTGGCGCAACATACTTCTTCTTGAACAGTAGCCTGAATATCCCGATCCAAACCAATCCGATTGCGATCAAAGCGTTTGGGAGAGCACTCGCAATTGATCCGCAGCATGCGGGTGCAATGTTCCTCCTGGGCGTTTTGAGAATTACGCACGACTATGCCTGGCGCGAAGGTTTCAGGCTGATGGCACAGGCCGCTGCCCTGGCGCCACAGCACGCAGGCATACAGGGCGGCTATGGCCGTTGGCTGCGCATGACCCGCCATGAGGAAGCCGACACCATCATGGCACGTGCCAGTCGGTTCGATCCACTCGCGTTCGGTCCAATCATTGATCGAGCTGCGATGATGGTACATGAGGGACGGTTCGATGAGGGTGTAGAACTGATGGAAACGGCGCTGATACAGCACCGTGACAAATACCAAGCGAACGTTAGTGTTGCCTTGTTCAACTGGGCGGCGCGACGGTTCGACAGAGCAGAAGAGTACCTTGAACGGGCGAGAGCGATCGTCGGTTCGGATTTCGCCTCAATTCGACTGTTGGAGTGGAAAATAGCAGCTGCCAGAGGTGATCTAGCCCTGGCAAATGGAATAAAAGCTGAAGTCAAGGAGCGTGCAAAACATACTCGAGTGGCCCATCTTGTGGATGCGTCAGGTCCGTGGACCCAGAGCGAGTACCTGGAGATGTTCGAACTGGCAATCGAGCAGCGCCACGGTGAAGTCCTAATACCGTTACTTTACGAGAGACACTGGATGGTGGCTAAGTCAGACTGGGATCGTCTCCAGAACAGCGTACGTTTTACGGACGTGCAGTTCGGTGATGCAGTGGCACTGGGGGCGAGTTTTTCGCGTTCAAATCAGGAAAGAGAAGAGCTGTTGTCGTCGGCAACTCCCATGTCAAACGAGACGCTGCAATCCTACACAGGTACATTTCAGCGCCCAAACGGCGGCCAGCGTCGAGTGGTTCGAGATGGCAATCAACTCAAATATATCAAGCCATCGGGTGATCTGTATCTGATGATACCCAATGGAAGTCACCGATTCAAAATCCTCGAATATAGAGCTACCGTTGAGTTCATTCTAGAAAATGGCGAAGTTCGCGTAATGAGATGGATAGAGAGAGAGCTTACTGTTGACGCCGTGAAAGTTGATACACCGAACTTACGGTGATTGCTGATCTGTTTGTCTGTCGGCACTTTGTTCTTCCTTTGCCTGGCGCAAGAAGCTTCGCAGCGAGGATTGAGTCGACTACGACGGAAAGAAGATCACCTTGCCAGTTCAGTAAGTGTCACCTTCCTTCCAGCCTCCGATAAGAGCCAGTAGCGGTCGTTTAGGTTTCAGACGAATTGGCTATGCTCCCGCTGATTTTGAATGCCGAGATTCAACGGCTTTCTCATAAAATCCTCCGGAAAATCCTACCTGATTAGCGGCGACTTGGTCATTGTCGGTGCCAGGGGTCGTGGTTGGCGGGCACCGGTGCCGACGGAACGAATGAGCGGCTATGCACTCAGCAGTATCGAAACGGTCAGAAAGCTGAAAGTCCATGCGTTTCTGCCTAACCAGTCGATAAAGGGTGTCCCCATTCCCTGGGCCGCAGGTGAGCGCAAGGAAGACATTCTCAACAGTGGAGAAGCTTTCGTACGGGGAAGTTTCGCATCCGAGATTGAGCCGTATCCCGGAACATCATCTTCTGACTCCAGACCATCAGCACACTCTTGAGCCTGCCATGCAAGGCTAGGCTGTGTACAGCTACCTGCAGCGCTGCCAATGCCGACCTCTGAACTTAACCGACTGACTCTGGAACTACATACTTGAATAAAACGTGTGGGACCGGCTGAGCACAATAGGAAAAGAGGCATGGAGAGGCCCTTCCCAGCCTATGCAGGCGATGATCCCTATATCTTCGTAAGTTACTCCCACGAAGACAGTGATGTCGTGTTTCCCGAAATCCAGTGGTTAAAGGATCAGGACTGCAATATCTGGTATGACGAAGGGATTGTACCGGGTGCCGAATGGACGGATGAACTGGGCAAAGCCATCGAAGAAGCGGATCGATTCCTGTTCTTCGTCACACCGAATTCGGTGGCATCCCAGTACTGTCGTGATGAACTGAGCTTTGCCCTTAATCACAGAAAGAAGACACTGATCGTATACCTTGCCAAGACCGAACTCCCGACAGGGCTGGAACTGTCCATTGGATCAAGACAGGCGATCTTGAAGTATGAACTGCGGGAGCAGGACTATAGGGACAAGCTTTTAGCCAGCATCGCTGGTGACATCCAAGTAGACACTGTCGCGCCCGTGCTCAATGAGAAAAGAAGTTCAATAGCGGCTGTCCTTGGGATTGCTCTGTTGGTCAGCATTGGCGGTTGGTTTCTCTATATTGGTATTGGACCTGAATCAGCGATCGAAGAGTCGCTCACAGATAGGGAGCTGTCGGCTAACGATCCAACTGCGCCGGTCACGCCGGGGCTGGGTCAAGACCAACGACCAGGGATTGCCGTGCTGCCGTTTCTCAATATGAGCGACGATCCATCCAACGAGTATTTCAGCGATGGCATTTCCGAGGAAATACTCAATGCACTGGTGAAGACCAACCAGCTGCCGGTAATCGCCAGGACCTCTTCCTTTCAGTTCAGGGGCCAATCTGCCCGTTCAGAAAATCGGTGCACAACTGAACGTGAGTCATTTGCTGGAGGGCAGCGTTCGTAGGTCAGGGAATCTGGTACGTGTCACGGCACAGCTGATCGATACGGCGAGCGGCACTCATCTTTGGTCCGATCGATACGATGGTGATCTCAGCGACATATTTGCCTTGCAGGACGAAATCGCCGGGAAAGTCGTGGCTCAAGTCGGGATCGCGATAGGTAGGGACGCCACTCACCTCGTGTCAGAACAACGTAGGCCCGCGAATGCGGAAGCTCACGAACTCTATCTTCAAGCGCTCTATTTCAGTAAATCGGGTAATCCGTACGAAGTTGAGAAGGCGATTCCCTTGTTTCAGCAGGCGGTGGCGCTCGATCCCGAGTTTGCTGATGCATGGGCTGAGCTTGGGGCAACATACTTCTCCCTAAACCAGAATCTCTACATCCCCGTTCGAACCAACCCGATTGCAATCCATGCGTTTGAGACAGCGCTCGCAATTGATCCGGAGCATGCCGGCGCAATGCTCCTCTTGGGTTATCTGAGAATCACACATGACTATGCCTGGAGTGAAGGTTTAAGTCTGATGGCACGGGCCGCTGCCCTTGCGCCACAGAATGCAGCAATACAGGGAGCGTATGGCCGCTGGCTGCGCATGACTCGGCATGAGGAAGCCGATACCATCCTGGCACGGGCGAGTCGGCTCGATCCACTCGCGTACGGTCCAATCATCGATCGAGCTACGATGATGGTACATGAGGGACAGTTTGATGAGAGTGTAGAACTCATGGAAACGGCTCTGATTCGGCACCGTGACAAATACCAAGCCAACGCTCACGTAGCGTTGTTCAACTGGGGGGCGCAGCGGCTAGACAGAGCTGAAGAGTACCTTGAACAGGCCAGAGCGATCGTCGGTTCGGATTTCGCCTCAATTCGACTGTTGGACTGGAAAATAGCAGCTGCCAGAGGTGATCTAGCCCTGGCAAATGGAATAAAAGCTGAAGTCAAGGAGCGTGCAAAACATACCCGAGTGGCCAATCTTGTAGATGCGGGAGGTGACTGGTCCCAGAGCGAGTACCTGGAGATGTTCGAGCTCGCGATAGAGCAGCGACACGGTGAAGTCCTGATTCCGTTGCTTTACAAGCGGCACTGGATGGTGGCCAAGTCCGACTGGGATCGTCTCCAGAACAGCATACGGTTTTCAGAGGTCGAGTTTGGTAATGCAGGGGCACTGGGCGCGAATTTTCAGCGTCGTTCAAGTCAGGAAAGAGAACAGCTACTGTCGTCTGCAATTCCTGTGTCAGAGGAGACGCTGCAATCCTACACAGGTACCTTTGAACGCCAAGACGATGGCCTAACCAGGCGAGTGGTGCTAGACGGCAATCAACTTAAGTATATCCAGCCATCCGGCGAGCCCTTTCTGATGATACCCACCGGTACGCACCGATTTGGCACCCTGGAATATAAAGGCACCGTTGAGTTCATCTTGGTAGATGACAAGGTTCACGTTATGAGATGGATAGAGAGAGGAGCGCTTACTCATGACGCCGTTAAAGTTGATACGCCGAACTTACGCTGATTGCTGACCTGTTCGTCTGTTTGTACTTATTCCTGGGTCGTGCGTAGGAAGAAGCTTCGCATCCGTCGGCTACTCCCGAAAGAAAACCACCTTGCCAATCCAGCACCAATCCTTCCTGCCGGCAGTCGCTGCATGCGATCAGAGCCAGGAGCGGTCGTTCAGTATCCTGATTTTGATTAGATTCACCCATGCGTTACTATTGACCACACAAAAAGTAAGGATCAAGCATGGAGAGGCCATTTCCGCTAAGGGCCACAGATCCCATCATATCCAATCCCACTCAGTAGCATTGCCAAGTCCGGCTTTGCCACCTGAAGAGATTCTTGTCTGCAACGATAGGAGGTGCCGACTACAGGTGCGATAGGGGTCGTATCGACTTCACAGGCAAGCGTGATTATTGCCAGGCCTGTCTATGAGGACTTGCCTGCAACTACAACAATCGTGACTGCTGCGTTGGAATAGTGATTCCTAACGGTTGGCGTGATGTGCGTATAGCGCGCGCACGGAATTATTGAAAATCCTTCCTTGAGCACGGGGATTGAATATTGGCTAACTGGTGATTGAGAGATCTGGCAACAGCTTCCGTCCACCAGTTGCTGACGTTCCCTTATCTGACCCCAACCGAATGTCGATAGCGCCCCTGCATGGCTTGTTAGCGTTTCTACCACTCCGCGATACTGCCATCATCATGGTGCCACAAAGGGTTTCTCCAGCGATGCCCCTGCACTGCCCGTTGCCTTACGTATTCCTCATTGATTTCAATGCCAAGCCCCGGACCGTCCGGAATGTCTATGTAGCCGTCCTCGAAGTGCATGACTTCGGGGTCGACAAGGTAATCTGTCAGGTCGTTGCTCTGATTGTAAGCGATGCCCTGACTCTGCTCCTGAATAAACGCGTTGTGCGCGGTTGCATCGACCTGCAGGCTGGCAGCGAGTGCGATCGGACCAAGAGGGCAATGGGGCGCGAGGGCCACATCCCAGGCTTCCGCCATGGAAGCGATCTTCTTGCACTCGGTGATGCCACCGGCATGGGAAAGATCGGGCTGAACAATGTCGGCGGCACCAAGGGTCAGCAGTCTCTTGAAGTCATAGCGGGAAAATAGACGCTCACCGGTCGCGATTGGAATGTGTGTGTTGCGCCGAAGGTCCGCCATGAACTCCAGGTGCTCGGGCAAGACCGGTTCCTCGATAAAGAGCGGGCTATACGGTTCGATTGCCTTGATGAGTACGGGTGCCATGGGGCGGTGAATCCGGCCGTGGAAGTCAACGGCGATGTCCAGGTCACTTCCCACCGCTGCGCGAATTCCTGCAACCTTGGCGGCCGCCGTTTCTACCTTGGCGATGGAGTCGACGATCTGCAGAGCTCCGGTGATCACCATCTTGGTTGCGCTGAAGCCGCTCGCGATGGCGTTCTGCGCCGATTTCGCGATTTCCTCCGGTGTTTCTCCCCCAACCCATGCGTAGATTCGGATGCGGTCCCTGACCTTGCCACCCATCAATTGATGTATGGGCGCATCGTGGTACTTGCCCTTGATGTCCCACAGGGCTTGGTCGACACCGGCGATCGCACTCATGAGTACGGGTCCACCGCGATAGAAACTGCCGCGGTACATCGCCTGCCAATGTTGCTCAATCTGCAGCGGATCCTGACCGATCAGATAGTCGGAAAGCTCCTCCACGGCAGTGAGTACCGTGTGCGCCCGACCTTCGACGATTGGCTCTCCCCAACCGGAAATCCCTTCGTCCGTGTCAATTTTCAGAAACAGCCATCGGGGTGGAACGAGATACGGAGTAAGACGTGTGATTTTCAAAATAGTCTGCAGGTCAGTCGACGAAGCTGACAGAGTTGTAAAACTGCCTGGCGCGTCGTGGCCCGTGGCAAAAGCAATGCTTCTGGTGGCGAGTACTGGCCTCCTGCCATTGGCTCTGCCCAATCGAAACACCTGTCCGGCAAAGCCCCGACCTTGACTACTTCGGAGAACGTACCGCATTCCATCACGATCCGTGGCCGAAGTTCTCGTATGGGTGCCATCATCGCGCCGCCTCAGGAACTGACAAGGTTATGTCTGGCAGTTTGCCCACATCCAGCTCCCGGTTCCGATCACCTTGAGGACACTTGATCGTCATAGCTGCCTCTTTCGATTTCATTACGACGTTGGTACCGGGAAGTGATACCGTAATGCTGACTCTGTGTTCGCCTTGAGACAGTCCTCGGCTTCCCGGGTCGACTTCCTCCGCGCGTGCTCCCCAGCCTGGCTTGTACTTAGACTTGGGAACATGGACGTTGCATCGTGTGAATACTCGGTCACGCCCAGGTCCATATCAGCTCTGTCCAGGTACCCAATGACCAAAATCCGAAAGAATCGGTCGCCACGGCTGGTCGTCGACAGTTGTTTCGAAGTGGAGGAAACGTATGAACGGCTCCAACTGCTCACCCAATTCAACACGCACGTCCCTTGCTGCAACACCCAGGTAGTTCGAACCACAGTTCACGCCTACTCTCTGCCGCCCATGCAACTCATCACCAATTACAACGTCAAACGGTTCAACCACCGTGGGTTGATCGACGACTTCCAGCATCACGTGCTTTATAAAGGGGTCACGTGGATCGTGATATGTTTGTGTGATCTCGTACTGGAAGCCTGGGCGAAAGCCCTGTTCAGGCCGAACCAGGTGGAGCGACCCACTGATCGGCTCTACTTCCAGTGGAACCTGCGTACCCCATTCGATACCGAGTAGCGTCTGAAGCCTGGCGATCGCACGTTCAAGCTGTCCGCCAACAGGGCGTCTTCTGACAATCAGCACTTTGTGTGGATCACGCCAATCTCGCCACAGCACGCCGCGGTTATTGGATGGCAGATATCCATCGACTGCGCCCTTTGCACTCCTTGCCTCGTACCGGTCACGATACCTTTCTTTTGCCCCACTAGCTCTTTCAATCCAGGTGACGTTAGCAGGAGCCAGCCCGTGATACGGCATATTACCCGTGCAACCGATGGCCGGTTCAACAACGATAAGTGCAAGAAGGCATAGCGTCTTGTAAGTCCAGCCGACCAGCGACCGCTGCAGGCAGAGCATGTACCCCCAAATGTGTTTCCCTTGTCCCGCGAAATGTGCTGAGTCTCTCATAGTGGTCATGCTCAAGACACGCCGGTTGGCCACCATAGCACATTGGTCCTGGAATGGGACAATCAAACGATTGCAGACTCGGGTGATCTGAATCTCAAATTCTCGTTAGTTTTCGCTGCTCTTTCTGAAGCGGACAGGGCTGATGATAGGCATGGCGTCACCCGTTTCCCTCCTCAATTCCGTGATGACCAGCACGAATCCGATCTTTACTTATCGCGCGATCAGAGTCGCCACCCGATGCGACTCGGTTCCCGTCGGCCGTATCCGGCCCCCTCCTTTATCTCGTAGAGTGAACGGGTGATGCATGAGGATATCCTGCTTAGAACACGGGCGGGTAATTCTCCGATGAGACCTCGGACAGGCGCCACCAATCCTTCGTAAAAGCACCCCACCCACCCACCAGAACCGTGCGCACTTGAGTCTTCCGGTTTTCGTGCATCCCCCCTCGAAGCACGAGGTCCAGGGGCACCCACCCCGGCTCACTCGGGCTGGGGTCGCCGACTAATTGAATCCTTCGGGTGGCGTTGGGTTTGTCAGGGTAGAGGCCGCCTTCCATGCGGTAGAACTCGAGCCCCAGCCAGATATCATCGCCCCAGAACCCTTTCCATCTCTTCCAGGGGTTGCTGCTGAGAAATCGCACCTCGATGGTTGTGAGCATCACGTCCGCCTGGCCGTCGCCATCGAAGTCGTGCTGTTCCATCCCGAGCTGGATTCTATCGTCCGACTGGAACGTGACTCCGACCTCCGATGCGAATGCGGTGCCGCCATCGGGTGTTGGCTTGCCATAGTGCACCTCGTAGCTGGAAAGCTTCTTGGAGATGCGCCTACCCTCGAGCGAGTTGACCACGAGATCGCCGACGCCGTCGCCGTTCAGGTCGGCGAGTGAGTGCAACACCCTCCCTGTCATGTCTCCGATGGCGAGCGAGGAGAGATCGTCAGTGTCGAAGGCCACATCGCTCGTGAAGGTCTTGGCCTTGGCGACAAACAGCCCATGCTCGTCTTGGGTGTGAACCTCGAAGCGTTCCGCGTTCCAAAATACCAGGTCGTTGCGACCGTCCTGGTTGTAATCGATCTCGTGGACACGGCTCTGAGACCACGGATCGTATCGATATCCGTCGGCGCCGTAGATGCGACTCATATCCGTGGCAGGGCCAATCATCACAGGATCGGCGAACGCGCCGTCGCTCATCTGGATAAACACCCAGAAGCCATCGACGTCCGGCACGACCAAGTCGTCGCGATTGTCGTCGTTCACATCACGGGTGACGTCTACGTGGCGGATTTCGCTCTCGCCAGGCGGATTGAAGTTAGAGGTAACCGCCACTAGCGGGCGTTCCATCGCCGATTTGGGATCGAACCAGCTCAAACGACCATTCTCGTAGCTAATCAGCCTGTCGCGTCCGCCAATGTTGGCCACGTCCACGAACAAGACACTCGGAGGCAGCGTGGCTTCAAGCATCGATACCCAGCCCGTGCCGTCGAATCCGAACATGTGCAGAATACGATTGTCATTCGCATCAATGTGTACCACGGCGATTTCCGCTATATCGCCGCCGAGATAAAAGCCCGGAATCACGGTCTGACGCTTGGCAATGCCTGTATCGAATTCGTGATATTCCAGAGAGTCGTCCTCCGCATACGCCGGCACTGCTGCCGTGAGGCCACCAAGAACCAGGATAGACAACAGACTCAGTATATTTCTAGGCTCGCCTTTGGTCATGGTTTGGCTCCTTTGTTTGTTGGCAACAGCCTAGCCGTAGACGACCTAATGAGACCTGAGGGAATCCTTTAGATTGTCTTATGACTGCCACAATAATCGTGAATATGACCAGGACCAGGAAATCTACCCGTTGCCAGGTTCCCAAGCATACATCGGCTGGACGACGTGGGGCGTTAAGTGCCGACAACCCACCCAATGGCCCCCGAAAAAGTACGGACATACCCTTCACCCATCTGGTACGATCCATAATGAATTGACTTGGCAGACAGCGGACTCGAATTGATGTCGTTTTGCAAGACGTATGCGTGCAGGTTGGTTGCTTTAGGACTGACTACGCTTTTGTGGGCTTCGGCGGTAGCCGCGGATTCGCCTTCCTGTGAAGACCCGGAATACCACCACGGGATCAGTCACCTGTTGCCGCTGAAATACGGCAAAGACGCCACGCATTTCGACTACACGAACCCGAACGCGCCCAAGGGCGGCGAGATGAAGATCCCCATCGGGGGCACCTTCGACAACTACAACGCCATCATAGAAAAGGGCCGCCTTGCAGCCGGCTATTCGGTCTTGGGTGGCCTGGTTTACGACCGCCTGCTCGAGCCTTCCCTCGACGAGCCGACCAGCTACTACGGGCGTCTGGCGGAGGGAGTGGCAGTGGCCCCCGACCTTGCCTGGATCGCGTTCAAACTTCGTGACGATGCATTCTGGCACGATGGGCGACCGATCACGGTCGAAGACGTTGTCTTCAGCTACGACATGTTTAAGAAGCACGGCTCGGTTGCCCTTAGGACCGCCATCTATACCCTTGACCACGTGTTCGCATTCGGCGACAACGAGCTTTGCTTCGTGCGCAAGAAAGGGGGCGAAGTCGACCCGACCATCAAATTTATTTTCGGCATCTTCAGCATCTTGCCCAAGCATTATTGGCAGGATCGCGACCTGTCGGTGACGACGACCGAGGCACCTCTCGGCAGCGGGCCCTATCGCCTTAAATCCGCGGATCCAGGCCGCGTACTCATCTACGAGAGAGTCAAGGGTTACTGGGGAGCGGACGTACCCATCAACAAGGGACGCTACAATTTCGACGTGATCAAGTATGACCACTTCCGCGATGATGCGGTCATGGGCGAAGCTCACAGGGCAAACGTGGTCGACATCCGTGAGGAAGGCGTATCGAAGAACTGGGCCACTCAGTACGACTTTCCGGCAGTCAGGGCAGGACTGTTCAAGAAAGAGCTGAGGCCGCTTTCACGTGTGGACGGTCTCTGGTGGCCCATATTCTGGAATGTCGAGCGGCCTCACCTACAGGACATTCGTGTCCGCGAGGCCCTGGGCTTGCTCTACGACTTCAAGTGGACCAACCGCATCCTGTTCTACGGCTTTTACCATACCGGGGTAAGT